>NZ_JHZY01000004.1:1830000-2130000 GCF_000687915.1 Leeuwenhoekiella sp. MAR_2009_132 | reverse complement strand
AGCTCCTTAGTATTGTGGAAACCACGACCGGGAGAACATTTATGCCGTTTTGAAGATCTTGAAGCGTTAATGGCCGAGCATGGAGAAGAGATTGCCCTGGTTATGATAGGTAATTCTAATTACTACACCGGGCAAAAATACCCGATTAAAGAGATTACCCAATTAGGTCATAAATATGGCTGCAAAGTAGGCTTTGACCTTGCTCACGGTGTAGGTAACATAGACGCAGACCTTCACGATAACGGTCCTGACTTTGCAGTCTGGTGTACTTATAAATATTTAAATAGCGGCCCGGGAGCAATAGGAGGCTGTTTTGTGCACGAGCGTCACGCAAATAATAAAGATATACCTCGTTTTACTGGCTGGTGGGGACATAAAATGGACAGCCGTTTTAATATGCGTGTCGATTTTGATCCTATTGAAGGTGCAGAAGGGTGGCAGTTGAGCAATCCGCCTATACTTTCTATGGCACCTATACGGGCATCATTAGAGATTTTTGCAGAAGCAGGATTTCAAAACATACGTGCAAAATCAAGAAAAATTACAGGCTATTTAGAATTCCTTATCAAGGATTTAAATGATGATCGTATAGCTATTTTAACGCCTTCAAGCCCAGACGAGCGCGGTTGCCAGTTATCTATACAGGTAAAAAATGCAGATAAGAGTATGCATGATGGTTTTATGCAGGCAGGTATTATTTGTGATTGGAGAGAGCCAGATGTGATACGTGTAGCTCCTGCCCCACTATACAACAGCTTTGAAGATGTATTTGAAATGACCCAAAGATTAAAAGAACTTTTAGCTAAAAAATAAACGGTCGTTTTAAAAGACTGCCCATTAACAAGCCACTTTTGAAAAATCAAGAACATATATTAGTAATAGGCGCAGGACTTTGCGGTTCACTACTTGCATTACGCATGGCGCAGCGTGGTTATAAAGTTACGCTCATGGAAAAACGTCCTGATCTACGCGAGGAAATTGTAGATTCTGGGCGTTCTATTAATCTGGCATTTTCAGATCGTGGGATGAAAGGCTTACGCCTGGCAGGACTTGAAGATAAAGTCTTACCGCTTTGCATCCCTATGAAGGGGCGTATGATACACAGTACAGATGGTCAACTTTTTATGAGCCCATATAGCGGAAGGAGTCACGAATATATAAACTCTATTTCGCGAGAAGACCTCAACATTATGCTTCTTGACGAATGTGATAACATGCCCGGGATTACAATGCATTTTAATCAAAAGTGTACCGGTGTAGATTTAGAAACGGGAAAGGCAAGTTTTGAAGATTACAAAACACATATCACAACTCAATATACCGCAGATGTGGTTATGGGAGCAGACGGTGTGGGCTCTGCATTGCGCAAAAGCATGCTAGATCATCGCAAATTTTTATTTAGTTATGGTCAGGATTTTTTAACCCACGGTTATAAAGAATTATCATTTCCGCCTGCGGCAGATGGTGGATTTCTTGTAGAAAAAAATGCGTTGCACATCTGGCCAAGAGGTAAAGATATGATGATTGCTCTCCCCAACCTTGACGGGAGTTTTACAGTAACATTATTCTTATCCTGGGAAGAAGGCAAAGACAGTTTTGAAAGTTTAAATACAGCCGCTGCAATCAAAGATTATTTTGAAAGAGAGTTCCCTGATGCGCTCGCTTTGATGCCTAATCTTTTAGAAGAGTTTGCACAAAACCCCACATCCCCATTAGGCACTATAAAATGTTCTCCTTGGCACGCCTACGGAAAAGTTTTATTGCTGGGTGATGCCGCGCACGGGATTGTACCTTTTTACGGCCAGGGTATGAACTCTGCCTTTGAAGATATTCATGTACTAGACAAGTATCTAGATCTACATCAGGGCGATTGGAAAGCTGTATTTAAGGCTTATCAGGAAGAGCGCAAAGAAGATACAGATGCTATTGCAGATCTTGCTGTAGATAACTTTCACGAGATGAAAGCCCACACCGCCAGACCTATTTTTCAGGAGAAACGTAAACTGGAAATCGCATTTGAAACAGAATTTCCCAAAGAATATTTCTCTAAATATTCGCTGGTGACATTTAGAGAAGATTTACGCTATTCTGAAGCTATGCGTCGCGGCCGTGTGCAGGATAAGGCCATTTTAAACCTCATTCACGACGGAAAGTTTACAGCGAGTATGACATTGCACGAAAAGTTAGATCTTGTAAAACAAGAAACCCGAAAAATGCTTCACGATGACGAGGTCGTTGAAGGTTTAGAAGAAGATTAGACACTATGCATTTTATTTCTGAAGAACTCGATGACTATGCCGTGGCACATTCTGAAAAAGAACCACCACTGCTAAAAGAGCTAACCCGGGAAACCTACCAAAAAGTTGTACAACCACGTATGCTTAGTGGACATTATCAGGGGCGCATTTTAAGTATGATTTCAAAACTGGTAAATCCTAAAGTTATTTTAGAAATAGGCACTTATACAGGTTATTCAGCTTTATGCCTTGCAGAAGGGTTACAACACGACGGTATTTTGCATACCATAGATGTTAATGAAGAACTCGTAGATTTTCAGAAAAAATACTTTGACGCTTCTGAGTATTCAGAAAATATTAAACAACATTTAGGGCCTGCTTTAGATATCATACCATCGCTTGAAGAACAGTTTGACCTTGTTTTTATAGATGCAGACAAACCCAATTATCCCGCGTATTTTGATCTTATTGTAGATCGAATTAAACCCGGTGGAATTTTGCTATCAGACAATGTCTTGTGGAGCGGTAAGGTTATTGAAGAGCTTAATCCTAAGGATGTTTCTACACGCGCACTTCTAGAGTATAATAAATTACTCGCGGAAGATTCTCGTCTGGAGACAGTGCTTCTTACCATTAGGGATGGACTTACCATTAGCCGAAAAAAAATCCCATCTTGAAAGACGGGATTTAATAATTAACACGTGGTAAAATATTTTAAAAGTGATACATCAATCTTACAAAGCAATATCACTTTTTAAAATGGCAATTAGTTATTATTGAATTTGATATGAAGATATTACTAATTTCTGAATAATAACTCATAAATTTTTTGACAATCCTAATTATTTAAAACTTTTACGAGTCCTTCACGGTGTTGGCATTTTACTTCGTTTAAGCAAAGTACCTATTCAATAGATTTATAAATTACGCTTTACACTGCCCGTAATTTCATTGATATGCTTTTTAGCATCATCTATTTCTTTCTTAACATCCTTAGCGATATCTGTATTGATGCCTTGTTTGTCTGCGCTTTTGGTAATTTCAGTCTTAATGTCATTTGTAGCGTCTTTTAACGTACGCATACCCTTGCCCAGACCTCTTGCAATATCAGGAACCTTATCTGCGCCAAATACCATTACAATGATAAAAACGATAAAGCCTATTTCTGCGCCGCTAATAAAAAATGGTATATTCATAGTCCTACAAATATATGGGGAAAATTGAAAAGCCGGTGAAAGATCACCGGCTTTTTAGTTGTAATAAATTCTTAAAATTAATTAATCTTCAGAACCCTCTTTAAAGCTGTCAAATTCGCTTTTAGGCTCTTGTTTTGGCCAGCTGTTATTACTTAAATCTACATCTGCAGTTTCTAAATTAGGGTCTAATTGAACCCCTATAAGTTCTTTATCTGTAGCTAAAACCTTAGTTACCTCAGCATCATTTTTACGCCACACTTGCACAGGGTAGGTTACTTTTTCTTTAGAACCATCTGCGTAGCTGTACTCAACAATAATAGGCATAGGTATACCTCCCGGCTTATTGAATTTTACTGCGTAAAAATGTTTAGGAGTTTTAAGCTTAGCCCGTTCTGCCGGCGTAAAGTTGTCCATCATAAATTCATTAAGGTTAGGAGCATTTTCTAGCATTCCTTTACCTTTCATTGCGGCGTCATAATCTTCTCCGCCTTCTTCAACTACATAAACAGCATCAACATTTGCAGGGTCTGCGCCATAACGACTAAGTAATTCTTTACCTGCTGCTGTAGGTTTATTTGTTAAATAATATGATTTTACACTTTCTACACCCATATCTACATTTTCAGTAGAATAGAACCAACCTCTCCAGTACCAGTCTAAATCAACTGCAGAAGCATCTTCCATCGTACGGAAGAAATCTTCAGGGGTTGGGTGTTTAAACATCCAACGGTGTGCGTAGGTTTTGAATGAATAATCAAATAAATCACGACCCATTACTGTCTCTCTCAAAATATTAAGAGCAGTTGCAGGCTTTCCGTAGGCGTTATTCCCTAATTGATATACATTCTCAGGATTAGACATTATAGGAGAAATGAAGTTTTGATCACCACCCATATAACCGGTGATTTTAGAAGGCTCTCCTCTACGTGAAGGATATTTTGAATTAGGAGCTATAGCTTCTGGAAAATTTTCACCAAAATCCTGCTCAGCAACATATTGTACAAAGGTATTAATCCCTTCATCCATCCATCCCCACTGACGCTCATCGCTATTTACGATCATTGGGAAAAAGTTATGACCTACCTCGTGTATAATTACGCTTATCATACCAAATTTTGTACGGTCGCTGTACGAACCATCTTCATTAGGACGACCGTAGTTCCAGCAAATCATAGGATACTCCATCCCCTGATTTTGACCGTGTACAGAAATTGCTTTTGGATAAGGATAGTCAAAAGTCATTCTTGAATACGACTTAAGGGTTTGTACAACCGCTTTAGTAGAATACTCTTCCCAAAGTGGATTCCCTTCTTTAGGATAAATAGAAATAGCCATTACATCTCCCTTAGGAAACTTAACTGCCTGCGCATCCATTATATATTTACGAGAAGATGTAAACGCAAAGTCACGCACATTGTCAGCATGTAATTTCCAAGTTTTCTTTTGAGTGCTGCGTCCTTTTTCGATCTCAACAGCTTCTGCCTGGGTTCTAATGAGTACTGGCTTATCATAACTCTTTTGAGCCTGCTCCCAGCGGTTCATCATTTCTTTAGAATAAACCTCTTTACGGTTAGTTAATTCACCGGTACCATCTAATAAATGATCTGCAGGTACTGTAATTTCTACATCATAATCACCAAAAGGAAGTGCAAATTCACCATTACCCCAGAACTGGTAATTCTGCCAGCCTTCTACATCATTGTACACACACATTCTAGGAAAAAATTGTGCGATCACATAGTTTTTGTTTCCGTCAGGGAAGCTCTCGTAACCCGAACGTGCTCTGTCTACAGTATGTTCTACAATATTGAAATTCCATTTTACGCTGAATTCAAACTCTTCACCCGGCTTTAATGGCTGCGGCATCTCTACACGCATCATTGTAAAATTAACTGTGTGCTTTAACGGCTTGCCATTTTGACTTACTTCAAGAATATTAAAACCACCATCAAATGGTTCTTTCATATAGCTACTTACAATAGAAGCTGGTTGATTTACAGGAGCCATACCACTTCCATCTTTTTCTAAAGCAGGAGAATCTTTTTTACGTATGTTTTGATCTAACTGAACCCAAAGGTATTCTAAACGGTCTGGTGAATTATTCTTATAAGTAATCGTCTCGTAGCCACTTATGGTTTGGTTCTCATCATTAAGCTCGATTTTAATCTCATAATCGGCTTCATTTTGATAATATGCAGGTCCCGGAGCTCCAGAAGCCGTGCGGTATTGGTTAGGCGTGGCAAACTCATTATAAAGTTGTCTAAACTTGTTTGTGTTTGTATGACCTGCCTGTCTTTCTTCTTTAGCCGGTGTATCCTGTGCAAAGCCCGCAGAAACTGCCAGAAACATCAAACTAAATAGTGTGTACTTGATTTGTTTCATAAATTATATAATCGATTTGTGCTTGTGTATGGTATAAAAGTAAAGATTAGGTAAATGTTAATATATTATTCAGAAAGTTTTAACATTGCTTTATCATTTTCTCGGTTTAACAGAAAGCTTTTTTTAGTTGAACCTACGTGCAAATGCACGACATTTTTCTGATCAGGAAACAGATCCATCAATAACGTATTTTCAATTTCTATAGATTTAGGATTTGTCACTTCCTTTATTTCGATAAAACAAACCACATAATCTACTTCATCTTTATGACCCAGGTAGTGCAGCTCTTGCTCTTTCCCATTGACCTTAACTATAAGCTTTTGCTTAAAATATTTTTGAATATATCCGTCTAATTTCTTTTGATCGTAAGATTTATCAACCTTAATAGACGGGTCGTATCGTTCTTGAAACACCTTTTCTAAATCATCATAGAAAACGCGGGTAACCATTTTTATAGACTTAGAATTTGTATCATAGTCTGCCTGAGTAACACTAAAATAATATTTATGAGCGCTTGCCGCCATTAGCGGTAAGGCCACGAGAAGAATACCAATTAATTTTTTCATAGATTTTTTAAAATTAAAACTTTAAAAGAGGATGAGCTGCTTTTTAGATCAATTAACGCAAATCACGTTCCAAAAAAATTAATCTTCTTTTTTAACTCCTGCACCATCTAGTTCTTTAAATCGAAGATACTGTGGTGCCTGAGCAATAAGAAGCTCTATTAAAGATAGCGGATTCTCTTCGGAAGCAATTCTAAGATTTTCATTTTGATCCATAAAGACATAATGGGCAAAATCATCTATATAGCGCGCAGGGATATTTAATTGATAGATATAGGTACTGTCTGCGACAAGATTTCGTGCTTTCTGAACCTTAATTTCCATCCTCGATAACGCTACTTGTTTTTTAAGCATTTTAGTACGCCCCGAAATTGCATTTATAACAGCGCCTACAGGAATAATCCCACCACCAGAATGCGTAGCTGTATATAAACGGCGTTCTTCCTGTGTAAGAATAGGCCCTTTATAAACCGGCAAACCGGCGTCTGCTGGATTAAAGGGTTTTTCTACCTTAGGAATATTCATATCATCCCCTAACCTACCGCTTAAGTCAATATCACTAATATTTACATCTTCTAATTCGGTGATATTTGTTTCGAGCTCAACTTGCAGATAATTTCGCTCCAGAATCTGCGCAGTGACCACAAGCTCTTTAGGCTTAAATTGAATTGCAGAAATATACAGTGTATCATTAACGCGTGCAGGAATTGAAAACCCACCCTGCTCGTTTGTAATTGTACCTTTTTGCAGTGTGAGATTAAGCACATGTAAATACTCGTGATCTATAGAGTCATTAGTAATTTTACCAGAAAGCAATACCGCTTCCTGAGCTTTAACCGTAAATGAAGCCAGGCAACTCGTAAAAATAAGCGCAAAATTTAATAGTAGTTTTTTTGACACGTGTACCTCTTTAGTTTGTCTTCAAAATACGTGTCAAAGATAAGATTGTTGCACAGAGGCAATTAGTTCTTCTCATTTTGAACTTTTTCAAAATCATCTCGCTTTTCAATCAAAAACTGAATAAGGTTAAGTTCATTACCATTTTCAAGCATTTCTTTACTAAGGCCATTCTCTGCAACATAATCCATATAGGCGCCTATAGCCTCTTTTTTAATATTCAGGTTTTCCTGAAAAAACTGATTTGAGTACATCTGTGCAAGTTCATCTTCTGCACTTTTTTGAATATCGTCATCGTTTTTATTAATGTCAAAAACAGCTTTAAAAATATTTACAAAATTTAGACCATACCTCCATCGCTGATTGTCTAGCGCTACGTTCTCTGCCGGTGAATACTGGTCATACTGGCTGTCTTCAATACGTATATCATCTCCGGTAAAGGGTACCGGCTCAATTACCCGAACGCGGTTAACATCTGCTACAATATCTCCTGTTAAGTCATAAGGGGTAACTACAATTTCATCTAAAACAGTAATTGTCTCACGCAAAGTGATGTTAATTTGTTTGCTATTTACAATGCCTTTATCAACTAAAACGGTAACAGGTGCAAATTGTAAAGATTGTATAACTACCTCATCGTTTTGTGCTACGGCCAGATCAAAGGTTCCTTCAAGTGAAGTTATGGTCCCCCGCAGTGAGGTTTTATTATAAATTACAATACCACTGGGATCATCACCCATAGGTACGATTACCTGTCCGGCTACCATAACACGGGCTATTTTTTGAGAAATAGCTGCAGTAGAGCTCATTATTAAAAGAAAAAGTAGGGTATAAAGTTTCATAGCGAGAAGGTGTTTTTTTGCTCCAATAAGTAACGACAAGAAAGTTAATTTTAAAATGAAATAGGCTGTAAAATTTTGTTAAATGCCCATTAAACTTAACTTTGATTTTAAAAATTGCACAAATGAAAAATTTACTACTTGCAAGTACCTCTACTGTTTTTGGTGGCTCCTATCTTGATTATTTATTACCAGAGTTAAATAATCACTTTAAAGATGCTGAGCGCCTTATATTTATACCTTATGCAAGACCCGGAGGCATCACGCACGACAGCTATACCGATAAAGCGCGTGAAGCTTTTGACAACTTAGATATTGAAGTTGTAGGTCTACACGAGTTTAACGATCCTAGAGCAGCATTACAAAAGGCAGAAGCCGTTTTTACCGGTGGTGGTAACACTTTTTTACTGGTAGACCAACTTTATAAAAATGATCTTATGGCGACTTTACGCGAGCGGATATTTGAAGGCTTACCCTATTTAGGCACCAGTGCAGGAACTAATATTGCCGGGGTTTCCATGCAAACCACAAATGACATGCCTATTATTTATCCTCCAAGCTTTAAGACTATAGGTGCTGTTCCTTTTAATATAAATCCACATTATTTAGATCCTATTGAAGGTATTGAGCATATGGGAGAAACCCGTGAAACCCGAATTGCAGAGTTTCATCACTTTAACACCATCCCGGTAGTGGGTTTACGTGAAGGTAGCTGGATAGCTGTAAACGGGAAAACTAACACGCTCAAAGGCTCATTAAGTGCACGCATATTTGAAGCAGGTAAAAAACCTTACGAGCTAGAAACCGGCTCTATTTTAAACTTCGGTTAGTTTACGCTAGTCGAGCTGTTTTAAAAAGTGATACCCCTTAATGACATAATTCTCGTTGAGGTAAAATTTATGGCTTGGGTAATTTTCTACATAACTGTTTAATTCTGCTGTAGTGCATCCTTTTTCTTTAGCATAATCAAAAATCCATTTGAAGATTTGTTTTCCCAGTCCCATGCTGCGGTATTCGGGCTTTAAATACACGTGATCCTGCTCACAGGTTTTACCACAATAGTGACGAGTAGCAAACCACAACCCAAAAACACCGGCAAGATTTTCATCTACATATACCCCGTGGCACTCATAGCGGTGCTCAAACATTTCTGTAAAACGAGACGTTAAAGTAGCATCATCTGCCCGGTAACCCATTAACTCCTGTATGAGTGGTAAAAAGGTGTTAATGTCTTCCTTATACAATCTACGGATATTAAGTTTGCTCATTATTTTCTAATTTAGACGAAAACACAAAAATAATGGATTCATCAATTCAACACAGGGAAAATAGCACCAGAGGTGTTTTTTTAATAGAAGGAGAACAAGGTAAAATTTCAGAACTTACCTATACCATTAAAGATGAACATACTATAATCGTAGATCACACTGAAACTAAACTTGGATTTGAAGGACAGGGTTACGCCAGTAAATTAATGGCAGAAGTTGTAGAATACGCGCGCTCAAAAAAAATTAAAATTGAGCCCCTGTGCCCCTTTGCTGAAGTAAAATTTGACGAGCATCCAGAGTATGCAGATGTTAGAGCAAACTAATTAAATACCAGAATGTGTCAAATTATCTAGTCAAGGAGATCACTGCCCGCGAGACCTGGGCGGTACGTCACCCGGTTTTAAGAACAGGCAGACCTTTAGAGACCTGTGCTATGGAAGGTGATGATCACAAAGACACCTTTCATCTGGGCTTGTTTGATCAAGCTAGTTTAATAGGTGTTGCTAGTTTTATGAATGCCGCTAAACCTCAATTTACAGGAAGCCAATATCAACTGCGCGGTATGGGGGTATTAGCTACCTGTCAGGGTAAAAATCTGGGAGCGCTACTTATTAAGGCAGGTGAGCAAAAATTAAGGACATTAGGTATAGATGTGCTATGGTGTAATGCGCGTATAAAAGCTTTAAATTTTTACCTGCGGAATGATTTTATCGTAGATGGAGATTCTTTTGAAATTGAACCTGTAGGCACGCACTACCTACTTTATAAAACGCTGTAATGAAACGACGCAATTTTATACAAACCACAGTACTCAGTGCAGCAGCAATAGGCTTATTTCCGCAGTTTATAGAAGCAGGTATATTACTTCCTGAACCCGAACTCATAGGTAAAGGAAACCCGAAACTTATTGAAAAAAATGGATACCGCCTGCGTCCTGAAGCTTCAGCTGCTTTTGATAAGCTTACTGCAGCGGCTAAAAAAGACGGAATTGGGATACAGGTTGTTTCAAGTTACCGCGATTATGCACATCAAAACCGCATCTGGGAACGTAAGTACAAGAGTTATACCGGCAACGGACTTTCAAAAGAAGCTTCCATAGAAAAGATAATTGAGTACAGCACCATCCCGGGAACATCGCGCCACCACTGGGCAACAGATCTTGATATTATTCAAGCGGGTACAGGAATAACTAACAATGTTCTGGACCCTGATAAATTTCACGGTACCGGTCCCTTTTGTAAACTGAAAGCCTGGCTAGATGAGCACGCAGCATCTTTCGATTTTTATGAAGTTTATACTAATGATTATGGCCGTAAAGGATTTAACTACGAGCCATGGCATTTTAGCTACGCACCGCTTTCAAAAGGATATCTCGAAGCTTATAAAGAACTCGATATCGCTCAAGTACTTCAGCAGGAAAAATTACTGGGCAGCGAAGCTTTTAATTCGGCATTTATAGAAAAATACCGAACCGAAAATATTTTAGACATCAACCCAAAACTTTTGAGCTAAATTTAACCTAACCCATCAACAACCAGCATATTATGAAACTAGGAGGAAGATCTCTCAAAATACTTTTAGGCGTAGGTATCGTCGCCTTTGGTTTAATTAGATACTGTGGCAGCCAGGAAGAAAACCCGTACACAGGGCGTACACAGGCGATTAATCTTTCTACAGATGAGGAGATTGCCATAGGTTTACAAAATGCGCCTATAATGGCAGAACAGCACGGCGGTTTACACCCAGACCAGCAACTGCAGGATTTTGTAGATATGGTGGGAAAAAAGCTCGTAGATAATACTATTGCACGGGAAACGCCGTATCAGTATGAATTTCATCTGTTGCGCGATCCCAACACGGTAAATGCGTTTGCTTTACCCGGCGGTCAGGTATTTATAACCTACGCCCTAATGGAGCGGTTAGATACCGAAGATCAACTCGCAGGTGTTTTAGGCCACGAGATAGGTCACGTGGTAGGCCGTCATTCTGCAGAGCGTATTGCACAAAGCGAACTCGCAAACACCGTTGCTACCGGGGCTCAAGTGGGTGCAGATGCCGGGATGCTTGCCTCCCAAATAGGACAAACATTACTGCTTAAAAATGGGCGTGGTGACGAACTTGAGAGCGATGAACTGGGCGTTAAGTTTATGATTGAAGCAGGCTACAACCCTGAAGCTTTAATTGAAGTGATGAAAATTTTAAAAGAAGCCAGCGGCGGGCAACGTATTCCTGAGTTTCAAAGCTCACACCCCGATCCTGAAAATCGCATTGAAAAAATACAGGCAGCTATTGAGAAGTATCGTTCTAATTAAGTAAAGTTCTTCTTGGATGATGCAAAGAAGAACAGCTTAAAATATTCTACGAAACCTTGCTTCTTAAGGTATTTAATTATCAATCTCTCGGTTCAGAATAGCTGCAGGCAGCTCCGAAAGACAGGAGCCATAGCGACGCGGAGCTGAAAAAGCGGTTTTTGCCCGAGAGGCAAAAAATTCCTAAGCGAGAGGCTCTTTTCTTTTGGTTCGTTTTCTTTGGAGAAGCAAAGAAAATGAACAGAACACCCTAGAAGACTAAGAGTTTCATTAGTAGCAAAACCGACATATAGAAAAGGTCTTTTAAACTTTAGAGATCTTTTCTCAAGCCTAGACTTTTTGGTGCTTTTTTGGGCAATGAAAAAAAAGAGCCGCATTAAAATGAGCTACTCAATCGCTATCGTGATTGCTGTTTAAAGTTTTAGCCATTAGTTGGTTTAGTCCTTATCTTTGTAGAACAACTCAATAATCATGAACAAGAAAGTTATATTAATGATCCTCGATGGTTGGGGATTTGCACCTAATAAAAATGTTTCTGCAGTAGATCTTGCAAACACACCCTTTATAGATTCGTTATACAAAAAATACCCACACGCGCAGCTGCTTACTCACGGTGGCAATGTAGGTTTACCAGACGGCCAGATGGGAAATAGTGAAGTAGGCCATATGAATCTGGGTGCCGGTCGCATTGTGTATCAGGATTTTGCTAAGATTAATAAATCACTCAGAGAAAATAAATTACGCGAGCAACCCGAACTTAAAGATGCGTTTGCGTATGCTAAAGAACACAACAAACCCGTGCATTTACTCGGTCTGGTTTCAGACGGTGGCGTGCACGCACATATAGACCACGCAAAAGGCTTAATTAAGGCTGCTCACGAAGTAGGCATTAATGAAGTGTACATTCACGCGTTTACAGACGGTCGCGATGTAGACCCACAGAGTGGCGCCGGTTTTATAGAAGAACTCAACACCTATGCTAACGAGAACGGTGCTAAACTGGCCACCATTACCGGTAGGTATTTTGCCATGGACCGTGATACCCGCTGGGAGCGCGTTAAAAAAGCCTATGATGTGACCGTACACAGCATTGGTGCAAAAACCAATGATCCTGTAGCAGCGATTAAAGAAAGCTACAAAGATGGGACTACAGATGAATTTTTAGAACCTATTGTAGTAACCGAAAACGGCAATCCTGTAACCCAAATTAAAGATGGTGATGTTGTCATTTTCTTTAATTACCGTACCGATAGAGGTCGCGAGTTAACCCGTATGCTTTCGCAGGAAGATTTTCACGAGCAAAATACCCATAAGCTCGATCTGTATTATGTAACGATGACAAATTACGACCAGACGTTTAAAAACATTCACGTAATTTTTGACAAAGACAATCTCGAAAATACCCTCGGAGAAGTCGTTGCTAAAGCGGGCAAAAAGCAAATACGTATTGCAGAAACCGAAAAATACCCACACGTAACTTTTTTCTTTTCCGGCGGAAGAGAACAACCTTTTGAAGGCGAAACCCGTTTAATCGCAAAATCTCCAGATGTTGCGACTTACGATTTACAGCCCGAAATGAGTGCTTATGAAGTACGTGACAAAATTGTTGCCGAACTTAAAAAAGAGGAGGTGGATTTTGTGTGTTTAAATTTTGCAAACCCAGATATGGTGGGTCACACCGGTATTTTAGAGGCCGCAATCAAAGCGGTAGAAACCGTTGACGCTTGTGCTAAAGCTGTAGTTGAAACCGGCATGAAGCACGGCTACAGCAGTATTGTGATTGCAGATCACGGTAACTGTGAGACCATGGCAAACGAAGACGGATCGCCAAACACCGCACACACCACAAACCCGGTGCCTATTATCGTGGTAGACAATGACATTAAAGAAGTTAAAAACGGAATTCTAGGCAACGTCGCTCCTACCATTTTAGATATGATGGGCATACAAAAGCCAGAAGTTATGGATCAGGAAAGTCTGGTTAGTTAATGATACAAACTATGAGAACATTAAAATATTTAAGCCTCGCACTTGTGTGCGCAGCTGTAGTAAGTTGTAAATCTAAAAGCAGTGTGGTTGCGCAAGCGGAAACACCCGTAGCTGCAGAAGCACCACAAGTGCCGGAAGTACCTGAAGCACCTCAACAACCCGAAATGCTAACTGGCAAAACACAACGTACCCAGTTGCAGGCAGGAACATTTGGAAGTTGGTTTAACCCCGAATATGGCGACTATACTGTAGACAGCGGTTTGCTTGAAGAGCTAAAACCGCTTCTAAAAGATGTTGAAATCACTGTTTTTATGGGAACCTGGTGTGGGGACAGCAAGCGTGAGACGCCTCGTTTTTACAAAATTCTCGATGCTGCCGGTAAAACAAAAGATATCGAACTCATCACTGTAGACCGTTCAAAGACTACTCCACAAGGTTTGGAAGCCGGTAAAGATATCATACGTGTACCTACGCTAATCTTTAGTAAAGACGGTAAAGAACTGGGGCGTATTGTAGAATACCCTATAGAAAGTCTCGAAGCAGATATGCTGAAGATTTTAAAAGGCGAACCCTATAAACACGCCTACGCGAATTAAATCTGTTATCGAATACCAAGAAACTAAAGCGACAATTCATAGAGAATTGTCGCTTTTTTTATGCGGTTTACGGAATGGTGTAAAGTGATTATTGAAAGATATTGACATTGCCAACCTTATGAGTGGGTATTATGTTGGCATTGAAGAAGATTTAAAAACTGAAGAAACAGGTTTAATGATCGCAACTGCAGTAGATGTAGGTACGTTTATAAAAGCCTTAAATGATGGTTCTGTATTTAATGAAGGGGAGCAGGAAATATACTCGACTATTTATAAATATGAGCACACCGGGTTACTTCCAGGTTATCAAAGTATTGCTAAATATCACGAGGAAATAGACACCGTAATTATTCAGTTTAACAATACGACTAACTTTGAGGGGTACGAATGGAATTTAGCGGAAATAAGCTACGGTCGTATCTTAAAAATTGTAAAACGCAGAAGTAGCTAATGAAGCATTTTTCAGTTTCTTAAAACATATCCTACGCTTTTGTGGCATCTAATCCCCATTGATCTAAAGCCTTTAAAATAGTTTCTAACGATTTACCTCGAGCACTCAACGCATATTCTACCTTTGGCGGAACTACAGGAAACACTTCACGAGTAATCAACCCGTCTTTTTCTAATTCGCGTACCGTTTGGGTAAACATTTTATTAGATATTTCGGGTACTTTCTTTTGTAAAATTCCTGAACGTAATGGGCCTTTAAGCAAATGAAACAACACTAGCGGTTTCCACTTACTACCTATCAAATTCATTGTGTAATGAAGCGGACAATAATTATCTGTACTCATTTAGAATCTTAATCAATTGTTTTTCAGCAATTCACTCATTTTGGTAACTATGCTACTTTTAGGTAAGTTATTGCCTTCTAGGCAAATATAGGCTAATTTTGTAGTCTAAATTAAGGTTATGACGACTACTAAAAATTATCCGAAAGCTTTTTCACACGTAGGTATTACCGTTCCTGATATTCATAAAGCCGTAAAATTTTACTCAGAAGTGATGGGATGGTATGTGATTATGGAACCTTCTGAAGTGAAGAAAGAAAAGGAAACCGCGATTGGCCAGATGTGTATAGATGTATTTGGTGATGATTGGGAAACCTTTGAAATCGCTCATTTAGCAACTTCAGACGGGGTAGGTATTGAATTGTTCTCATTTCCTAACGGCGTAAAAGAAGCTCCAGAATTTAACCCGTTTAATACAGGTCTTTTTCACTTCTGTGTTCAGGATCCTAATATTGAAGAATTAATAGAGAAGATAGTTTTTTACGGCGGAAAGCAACGGATGCCTATTCGGGAGTATTACCCCGAAGATAAACCCTTTAAAATGTGTTATGTAGAAGATCCGTTTGGGGTTGTATTTGAGATATACACGCACAGTTATGAATTAACGTATTCATCAGGAGCTTACTCAAAATAAGAAGCAAATAACCCAGTAAAAAAAACCGTGGTTTCTTAAAAGGAGACTGCGGTTTTTTAGTTTTATGAAATCCTTCTAAAAAACTAAAGCCCTAATTGCTAGATTTACAGAGAACGTCTCGAGCAAGAGACGTTCAATTAAAATACACACTTTTTAAACTAAAACACAATGGGATTATTTAACAATATACTGGGCAACGCCAGCGAAGTTTCTTCAGAAGAATTAACTCAAAAATACAGCCGTTTACTTATAGAAACTGAAACGGTAGAACTGGGTTTTAAACTTTTTCGTGATGTATTTATGTTTACAAACAAGCGATTAATTCTTATAGATGTACAAGGTTTAACCGGCAGTAAAATGGAATATAAATCGCTTCCTTATAAAAACATATCACGCTTCTCACTTGAAACGGCAGGTACCTTTGACCTTGATGCAGAGTTAAAAATCTGGATTTCTAGTGAAGATGTTCCATCGGTTTCTAAACGATTTAATAAAAGTATAGATGTGTATGCAGTACAGCGTTTGCTTGCTCAGAAAGTGATGTGATTTTTATTTAAAATACATTTAAAAAAGCATTGTGATACATATCAAAAGACTGGTTAAAAAACTTTTTAGACGCTTCGGTTTAAAAATTATTAAGACTGAAACTAAAAATTACAGCGATCAAAATCCATTTTTGACACAATATAATTTATTAGAAAATCCGGAAGAAGAGATTATAATTTTTGATGTGGGAGCTTATGTAGGCGAAGTTACGGGTTTTTACAGATCCTTATTTCCTAACGCAGCTATACATAGTTTTGAGCCTTTTAAAGAATCGTTTGAGCAGCTAAAAGTTAATACGACAGGTGATGCTAATATTAGTTTAGTAAACAAAGCATTAAGTAACAAAAGTGGTAAAGTATTGTTTAACAGCAACTCCTTTGCGCAAACTAACTCTTTATTAGATTCAGACCCTAATGCTAAAAGTACATGGTCAGAGGGCCTTTTTGATACCCGTGAAAAAATTAGCATAGAAACAATTACGTTAGATGATTATGTAAAAGCTAACGCCATCAAAACACTAGACATTTTAAAGATGGATGTTCAGGGAGGCGAGTTTAAAGTATTTCAGGGCGCTTCAAAAACCTTATCTCAAAAACGAATCAAAATGATTTATACAGAGATAAGTATAATGCCAAGCTATCAAGGCCAGCCTCAATTTGATGAAATTCTAAGTTTGCTTCGTTCGTACGGGTTTGTATTGTATAATCTATACGGAAATTCTACTACCGAGAAAGGGCAATTACGCCAGGTAGATGCTCTTTTTATATTAAAAGACCTGATTGAAGAAAAGTAATCTTGAAAAATTATAAAGAACTTCTAAAATCAAGATTTAGTACTTTTTTTAACTCAAAGTCAGCTACAAAAACTTTTCAGAAATGATGAAAAAAATTTTAGTTCTTACCGCGATACTTGTTCTTTCATTTACAAATGCTCAAGAACTCACTAAACTTCTTGAGTAAATCAATTTTAAGATAAAAGTTAACCGTTAAATCCCTTCTTCTAAAATAGAAGCGACTTTCTGTACATCCTTAACTTCAAAAATGCGAACTACCTCTGCAATAACCTGTACTAACTTACTTTTTGGATTTACAATTTTATAAGCTAAAGCAGCGATTACCTCATCACGTTTTTTAATTGCTACTTCTTTATTTACAGCAGCAGCATATTCATTAGCAAACAGCCAGGCACCATCGCGGGCAATGTTAATGCTAAAAGAAACCAGCTTGTCCTCTTTGCCCTTCCCCACCAGGCCGAGCAGCTTAAATAATGGAGAAACTTTACCGATGCGCTCTTTTACATCAGCAATCATACTGGCCAGAATGGCATTTATTTTATTAAAATCGGTTTCAAAATCCCCCAGTTGATTATCGCCGGTAGTTAGGGCAGCGGCAATGCCCAGATCAAGGTTAATATGCGCATTAATACCCAGCAGCAAGTGCTGCATCACCATGGCTTCGGAAGTTTTAAAAGCAAAGTCCCAACTTTGCGTGAGTGGTTGTTTTTCTTTAAATGCATGATAAGCATTGATATACCGGTTCGCAAAAATGACATCTAGTTTTTCCATTCGGGCATTGTCATCAAATTCGTTATTCACAATACCTCTTTTAATGCGTTTAGTAACCGCATTATACAAAATCGGAAAAAAGACCAGACAGCTATTGTTTTCTTTTTCACTTAAAATAATTTGATCAAGTTGAATAATAACTTCGTCAATAGTAACCGCTTGCATATATTTGATTTTTAACTATTTAAATATAAACGATTCTACTAGAAGTTAGAATTATCTATTGAATATTCAGTAAAAATCGAATAATTGCAACGTCCTTTTTTATTAGTCACTTAAAAGCCACAAGTATGAGTATCTTCGCACCTAAGCCACTTTAACTAATTATGTATGTCTAGATCTAAAAAAACGCCTTTAAAATCTACGTTGCACGTACGCAATCGCAATCGTGAACCGTATGATTTAAAAGCTTTAGTAAACGTGGTTCCCGAATTAGGAAAACATATAAAACCCAATAAGTACGGTACAGAATCTATTGATTTTGCAAGTGCTGAAGCCGTGAAACTACTCAATCAGGCTTTACTTAAGCATTACTACGGAATTAAAAGCTGGGATTTCCCTGATGCTAATCTGTGTCCGCCTATACCAGGACGAGCAGATTATCTACATGCTATCGCAGATTTATTAAGTGAAGATACAGGCGAACTTCAAAAAGGAAATCAAATTAAGGGACTGGATATAGGAACGGGAGCGAGTTTAATTTATCCTATTCTGGGTGTCACTGAATATGACTGGAGTTTTATTGCTACAGATATTGATGCAAACTCTATAGCTTCCGCAGAAAAAATTATAGAAGCTAACAATTCATTAAAAGGGAAAATCGAATTGCGCCTACAAAAAAATGCAGATAGTATTTTTAATGGTATTCTAAATCCTGATGATATTATTGACTTTACAATGTGCAACCCTCCCTTTCACGCATCTCAAGAAGAGGCATTACGAGGAACCCGTAGAAAAACAAAAAATCTTACTGGTGCTAAAAACTCAAAACCCGAACTAAATTTTGCAGGCATAAGCAACGAATTAATTACAGAAGGTGGTGAGGCAGAATTTATTAAAATAATGATTAAGCAGAGTAAAACCAGAGGCACACAGTGTAAATGGTTTACTACTTTAGTCTCTAAGCAAGACAATTTAAAACGTATTTATAAGCAGCTTAGAAAAGCTGAAGTTAAAGAATTAAAAACCATCCCAATGGGAACCGGCAATAAATCAAGCCGTATTGTAGCCTGGTCTTTTCAAGAATAGGTTTATAGCATTGTAAACTAAAAAACAGCCTTTAAGGCTGTTTTTTTATTAGATTTTTTCTCATTTACAGACAAAACTAATTGTCTTTAAACTTTTTATCGACGCGGGCGTTCTCTTTTTCTCTAGCCTCTTTTTTAGAAAATTGATCTTCTGTAAATCGTATTCCTTCACCGCCGTACATATCTGCGGGTGCTCTGTTTACTAAATTCTCTTTCTTTAAATCACTCATTTTCTTTTTACTTCAATTTAATGAAACAGTGATAAACTTGCGGTTAAGAGCTCGTTAAATTAAAAAAGGCGACCCGCTGGGTCGCCTTTTACACATCTTAAATTACAAGAGATTAGTAACGGTCTAAATTCATTACTTTATCCCAGGCCTTAACAAAATCATGTACAAATTTCTCTTTAGCATCGTCTGCAGCATACGCTTCAGCCAGTGCTCTTAACTCACTGTTAGATCCAAAAATTAAATCTGCACGGGTTCCTGTATATTTAACTTCACCACTTTTGCGATCGCTACCTACAAAGATTGCGTCTGAGTCTGAAGTCGCTTTCCAAGTTGTACCTAGGTCTGTAATCGCTACCAGAAAATCATTAGATAGTGTTCCCGGATTATCTGTAAACACTCCTTTATTTGAACCATCAAAGTTAGTGTTCAATACACGCATACCTGCTACTAACACAGTCATTTCAGGAGCTGTAAGCGTAAGTAAGTTAGCTTTATCTAGTAATAATTCTTCAGCAGTAATTTTTACACCTTCTTTTAAATAGTTTCTAAAACCATCTGCTACAGGTTCTAAAGCTTCAAATGCTTCTGCATCTGTTTGTTCTGCCGAAGCGTCTGCTCTACCTGCTGTAAAAGGTACATTTACAGAATATCCTGCATCGCTTGCTGCTTTTTCTACAGCTGCGCAACCTGCTAAAACGATAAGATCTGCCAGAGAAACTTTCTTGTTTCCGCTTTGCGCAGTATTAAAATCATTTTGAATACCCTCTAGTGTATTTAAAACAGACTGTAATTGCTGCGGATTGTTCACTTTCCATCTATTTTGAGGTGCTAAACGTACGCGTGCACCATTGGCACCACCACGCTTATCTGAACCTCTAAAGGTAGAAGCTGAAGCCCAGGCTGTAGCAACTAATTCTGAAATTGAGTGTCCACTATTTAAAATAGAAGATTTTAAACCTGTAATATCTTCATCATTCACTAACTCATAATCTACAGCAGGAATTGGGTCTTGCCATATTAACTCTTCCTGCGGAACTTCTGGTCCTAAATAACGCTCTTTAGGTCCCATATCACGGTGCGTTAATTTAAACCATGCACGGCTGTAGGCATCTGCAAATTCCTGTGGATTCTTATGAAAATGTCTTGATATTTTTTCATATTCAGGATCCATTTTTAAAGAAAGATCGGTTGTCAACATAAAAGGCGCGTGCTTCTTAGAAGGATCGTGCGCATCTGGTACAGTACCTGCTCCACCGTCGTTAACCGGTTTCCACTGGTGTGCTCCCGCAGGACTCTTTGATAACTCCCACTCATAACCAAATAGGTTATTAAAATAGGTATGACTCCATTGTGTTGGGGTGTCTGTCCAGGCTCCTTCAAGACCGCTTGTGATTGTATCTGCGCCTTTACCGGTACCATATCTGTTATTCCAGCCCATACTTTGTGCCTCGATACCTGCAGCAGCAGGTTCTGCATCTACGTAAACAGTAGGGTCTGCAGCACCATGTGTTTTACCAAATGTATGACCACCGGCAATAAGCGCTACCGTCTCATAATCATTCATCGCCATACGGCCAAAGGTCTCTCGAATGTAATGAGCAGCTTCCACAGGGTCTGGATTTGCATTATGCCCTTCTGGGTTTACATAAATAAGTCCCATATGCGCAGCACCTAATGGTTTTTCTAAATCACCGTTAGCATAACGATCTTCATTACCTAACCACTCTGATTCTGCTCCCCAGTATACTTCTTCCGGTTCCCAAACGTCTTCACGACCACCTGCAAAACCAAACATTTTTAATCCCATAGACTCATGAGCTACGTTACCGGTTAGGATAAGTAAATCTGCCCAGGATAATTTTTTACCGTATTTTTTCTTAATAGGCCAAAGTAATAAACGTGCTTTATCAAGGTTTGCATTATCCGGCCAGCTGTTTAATGGTGCAAAGCGCTGTTGCCCAGAACCTGCTCCACCACGGCCATCCTGTATGCGGTATGTACCGGCAGCATGCCACGCCATACGTATAAAAAACGGACCATAATGACCATAATCTGCTGGCCACCAATCTTGGCTATCTGTCATAAGATTATGTAAATCCTGCTTAACTGCGGCTAAGTCTAAAGACTTAAATTCTTCAGCATAGTTAAAATCAGGGTCCATTGGGTTTGTCAATTCTGAATTTTGACGTAGAATACTTAATTTGAGCTGATTTGGCCACCAGTCTCTGGTGGTTGTTCCTCCACCGGTTGTGTGATGCATTTCACCACTTAAAAAAGGACATTTTGCTTCTGAGTCATTCACATCCCAGACTTTTCCGTCTGCGCCATGATCATGATTATTTTGATTTTCCATATTAGATTGAATTTTACATTTTAGAGAGTATAAAGAACTTCAAATTTAAACTGTTTTTGGTATAATTATAATTTATACTTTTTATGTTTCCATAAGTAAATACTATTTACAACGATTGATAGGCATTCAAATTACCTCAAACATTTGATAAAACACAAATCTTTTGATCTGAATATCAACAATTAATCTATTTAAATTTTAAATTTATAATTAGCTCTAGAAAATTACACAAAACATTTTTAACGCATTTAACCTAATCTTTAAGAATCAACCAACATTTGTATGAAACGTAAAATTATTAGCATCGTAAGTATTCTTTTTGGACTACTTTTTATCAATTCTGGTCTCAACAAATTTTTTAATTATATGCCTATGCCAGAAGATTTACCTCAGGAAGTGCAAGATTTATTTGCAGCACTAATGAGCTTTGGCTGGTTACTACCGCTAATAGCACTTGTAGAGATTATAGCCGGAATACTTGTAATGATACCCCGTACACAGGCTTTAGGTTATATAATGATTTTTCCCATTATGGTAGGAATCGTTTTAACCCACATTGTAAATATGCCAGAAGGTTTATTAATGGCGGTTATTCTAATGATAATTAATATAGGGATGCTTTATGAAAATAGAGCTAAAATAAAACCGCTTTTCTAACTACCTTGCGTTTTAATAAATGCGTAAAAAAGCGCTCAATACTACTTTTCAATGCATCCTAACGAAGAAGTTCTAGAAACATTTTACAGTGCGTTTAAAGCTCACGACCCAGAGAAAATGACCGCCTGCTATGGTAAAAACATCACGTTTACAGATCCCGCTTTTGGCAATATAAAAGGAGATCGGGCACGAGCAATGTGGTTTATGCTTATAGAACGTGGTGGAAGTAATCTGGAGATAAATTATAGTGATATACAAGCTAACGACTATAACGGAAGTGCAAAATGGACGGCCACGTACTTATTTGGCCCTAAAAAACGTAAAGTTGTAAATCACGTAGTAGGAACATTTTACTTTCAAAACGGTAAAATATTACAACATACAGATCATTTTAACCTTTGGCGCTGGTCACGGCAAGCAATTGGGTTTAAAGGTTTAATTCTGGGATGGTCTAATGCTATGAAATTAAAAATACAGCAGCAATCTAGCAAATCACTCTCAGGATACCTGCAGAATATGCGGAGCTTTAAAGAAGAAGCCTCCTAATGGCTGGTCATTGAAGTCTGAAAAACACCAGGAGACATATTTTTCATTCGTTTGAATACTCTATTAAAATAGGAGCGGCTTTCAAAGCCACATTCCTGATATATATTTTTGATTTTACGATCTGGATTCTGAAGTAAGCTTACCGCTAACTTTATACGCTCTGTATTTATATAATCAATAGGAGAAATGCCCAGTTCATTTTTAAAAACCTTATAAAAGTTAGACTCACTCATACACGCCTGTTTGCTTAACAGTTCTACAGAAAGAGATTCATTAATATGATCTCTTATATATTGTATAATAAAGGCAAGCCTGCTATTACTATTTAATTTTAAAGCCTTATCTGTATATATTTTACGGTTATTTGTTTGCAGAATACGTATGATAAGTTCTTGAAGCATATTGTCTACAAAATAATCTTTAGAAGGGTGATTCTCGGTAAACAGGAATAGGAGACGTTGTAAAATCTGATAAATGCCGGTATCATTTGTAAAATGAAAATTATAATCCATTAAGCTCCATTCACTGCCATCGTCTTTAGTAAGATTCTCATTCATTAGGTTTACAACCTTTTTAATCTTATCATCTGCAATCGCCATTGCGAGACATCGCGTGGGGTTACGCTCCTGTGCTTCAGGAAAATCTATACACATCAATTCGTCTGCAGGTAAGATGAGTGATTCTCCAGGCAAAAAATCAAAACTATTGTGATCGCGCAGGTGCATAATTTTCTTTCCGCGAAGCATACTTGCTAAAACCGGTTTATCAAACTGCAACAACACCCGTTCTGCCTGTGCGTGAGTTTCAAAGACATGCATAGCCGCATTATTTAACGTATATGATGTCTGGTTTTCGACCAGATTTTCAAGCTTTCTGTTTTTAAAAAATGATTCAGATAATTGCATATTCAAAATATAACATCCTCAGATTAATACCCCTTACAATATTAAATATACAATTTAAGAAGCTATATTTTAACACATTAACACTATTTGATAGAATAGTACATTGTTTTAATAGTATAGGTCAGTCGTTTTCCTAAACTGATTTTTAACTTTAGAAAACTAAAAAGTGCACTACCATTTCCCCTACTCAGCACAACTCAAAAATTTAAACTATAACTAAAAAAAAACATTATGAGCGATGTAAAGACTGCTTCCGCAATCGTTGTCGAGAAGCCTAAATTTAAAGATCAATATGAAAACTTTATAGGAGGGAAATGGACAGCTCCTGTAAAAGGTGAATATTTTGACAATGTATCACCTGTAGATGGCGCAAACTTCACAAGAATACCGCGCTCTACTGCAGAAGATATCGAGAAAGCTCTAGACGCGGCCTGGGAAGCTGCCCCACAATGGAACAGCTCTGCTGCAGCCTACCGCAGTAATTTACTTCTTAAAATTGCAGATGTGATGGAGCAAAATTTAGAAACACTTGCTCGGGCTGAAACCTGGGATAATGGTAAAGCGATACGTGAAACCCGTGCGGCAGATTTACCGCTTGCTGTAGATCATTTTAGGTATTTTGCAGGGGTTATACGTGCAGAAGAAGGCTCCGTTAGTGAATTAGACAGCAATACTGTAGCCCTCAATATAACAGAACCATTAGGTGTTGTAGGTCAAATTATCCCCTGGAATTTCCCAATCTTAATGGCTGTTTGGAAACTTGCTCCTGCTCTTGCCGCAGGTAATTGCGTAGTTCTAAAACCGGCAGAACAAACTCCTGTGAGTATACTTATATTAATGGAGTTAATTGAAGGTATTTTGCCGGCAGGTGTACTTAATATTGTAAACGGTTTTGGAGCTGAAGCCGGAAAGCCTCTCGCCTCTAGTCCGCGTATAGATAAGATTGCATTTACAGGAGAAACCACAACCGGTCAACTTATTATGCAATATGCTTCTAAAAATATCACACCGGTTACTTTAGAGTTAGGAGGTAAGTCTCCAAATGTTTTCTTTGAAAGCGTTATGGATGCAGACGATGATTTCTTTGACAAATGTCTTGAAGGTGCGGTAATGTTTGCTCTAAACCAAGGTGAGATTTGCACCTGTCCTTCTCGATTGCTGGTGCAGGAAAGTATTTATGAAAAATTCTTAGAACGCGTGGTAGATCGTACAAAAGCCATCAAACTGGGACACCCGTTAAGTCCTGATACCATGATGGGAGCTCAGGCTTCTAACGACCAATACGAGAAAATTTTAAACTATATAAGTATTGGTAAAGAAGAAGGCGCAGAAGTACTCTGTGGTGGAGAATCAGCGTACAATGAGGGACTTGAAGGTGGTTTTTATATTCAACCTACTATTTTAAAAGGCAATAATAAAATGCGCGTTTTTCAAGAAGAAATTTTTGGCCCTGTGCTTTGTGTAACATCTTTTAAAGATGAGGCAGAAGCTATTGAGATCGCTAATGATACTTTATATGGTCTTGGTGCAGGCGTCTGGACCCGTGATACACATCAAGCTTACCAGATCTCAAGAGGCATTAAAGCCGGTCGTGTTTGGGTAAATAACTATCATAATTATCCTGCTCACGCTCCCTTTGGTGGTTATAAAAAGTCTGGTATAGGACGTGAAAACCATAAAATGATGTTATCTCATTACCGTCAGACAAAAAATATGCTAATTTCTTATGACAAAAAAGCAATGGGCTTTTTCTAAATTAAAACCTATGACAGAACGTGTATCTGCCACAGCGGCAGCAAAAAAAATTATAGATCAATTACGAGAGCAGCACGGTGAGTTAATGTTTCATCAAAGTGGCGGCTGTTGCGACGGCTCCTCGCCTATGTGTTTTCCTAAAGGTGATCTTATGATTAATGAAACTGATGTCTATCTGGGAACCGTACACGGATGCGATTTTTTTATGTCTAAAGATCAATTTGAATATTGGAAACATACTCAGTTAACTATAGATACCACTCCGGGAAGAGGTTCTAGCTTTTCTTTAGAAATTCCTTTAGGAATACGCTTTGTAATCAAATCCAGATTATATACTGCCGAAGAAGCGCAAGATCTGAGTCCTACGCGTAGTGGAGAACATTAGAATAATTGGTATATAAAAATAGTAAAACCCACATTTTAATAGAATTGTGGGTTTTTTAGTTTTTTGGCGATTGCTAGAGCACCGCGCTATTCGCTATATCTTTTTTTCGCCACGGGTTCAAAAAAGGATGCCGCTGCTATCGCTATCGCAAAGACTAACCTATGCGTAATCCATTTTCAACAGGAAGATCAGGACTTAGTAGAGTTACAGCACTACCATCAACAGCCCCTAAAATAAGACACTCGCTCATAAAGTTAGCAATCTGTTTCTTTGGGAAATTAACTACTGCAACTACTTGCTTACCTACTAATTCAGTACGCTCATATTTTGATCTTATTTGAGCAGAAGTTTTACGAATTCCTATACTATCACCAAAATCAATTTGCAATTGAAATGCCGGCTTATTAGCTTCCGGAAAATCACTAACTGTTAAGATTGTACCTACACGCATTTCAACGCGCTCAAATTCTGACCAACTGAGATCATTTTGCATTAGTATTCAATTTTCAATTTTTGTATCATTTCTTGAGAAATTTGACCACTGTAAGCACCGTAAGCATCTACTAGTAACCCTTTCTCTCCACTTTTTGTATTTATTACGTAGAGAACACTATTATCACCGGGGTTAGTCATCCCTTCAAATCTAAAAGCCTCTTCTACTTCTATTTGAGCTGCGCTCCAGGTTTTTTTAAGATGCTTTGATTCGATACCTTCATCTACAAGGTTAAAGTCTACCGTGTATCCTTTATCTTGTAAATCTTCTATTGCTACTGAAAGCGAACTATATGTATTTTTCATAATCATTAGATTTAATTTTAAAGTTACAAAGGGGTTACTGAGCACCCAAAAAATTAAAACAACTTTAGTATTTGTAACTTTATACTCCTTTTACTACTAATCTGGTATATTAAAAACCTACACGCATTATGGCAAGAACACAATCTAATATGCTTCCATTAGGAACCATCGCTCCTTTTTTTTCTTTGCTAAACCCCCTTACTAATAAATATGTAACTTTAGTTGATGCGGCTGGAGAGCTGGGTACAGTTGTTATGTTTTTATGCAACCACTGCCCGTTTGTTAAACATGTGAATGATGAGATTGTACGTATCGCAAATGATTACCGGGTTTTAGGTTTTGGCTTTGTAGCTATAAGCAGTAATGATGTTGAGAAATATCCAGAAGACAGCCCCTGGCTAATGCGCGATACTGCGCATAAATACAATTATTCATTTCCTTATTTATACGATGAGAGTCAGGAAGTTGCTCAAGCGTATAATGCCGCCTGTACTCCAGATTTTTATTTGTTTAACGCAGCATTAAAATTGGTATACAGAGGTCAGCTTGATGATTCCCGCCCCGGCAATGGCATCCCCGTAAACGGAAGAGATTTTAGAGAGGCATTAGACAATATCTTTAATAATCGCAAGCAAAACGAACTTCAAAAGCCAAGCCTGGGATGTGGTATAAAATGGAAAGAGATCCGCTAAATGTTTGACCATATTCACCCGTATCTCCCATTTAATCTTGAAGAAGCCACAACACTCATTGTGGGAACATTGCCACCGCCACGTTTTACAAAAGGCGAACTTTTAAAAGAGGATGTAGATTTCTGCTACGGAAGTAAAAATGGAATGTTATGGCCCATACTTGATCATATCTTTAATCTTAATTTGGTTTATGACAATTCTAAATTTGCCATAGATCAACGGCTCAATTTTCTCAAAAAACAAAAAATTGGCGTATGCGATATAGTAGCTTCGGCAAAACGTGAGAAAATTGATGCATCAGATCTCGGAATGCAAGCTGTAGAACTGCGCGATTTAATTGGCTATCTGCATGAGTTTTCGCAAATTAACACCTTACTATTTACCGGTGGAAACAGTAAAAATGGTCCTGAATATTTTTTTCGCCGACAGGCAAAAGAATACGGAATCAAATTAGACGTCATCTCTGCTACCGTACCCCGCATTCATAAATTTAAAATCGAGAACCGGAGCATTAAAACCGTGTCGCTTTCGGCTCCTTCGGGCGCTGCTAATAGAGCCATAGGGAGTATGAAAGCTTACCAATTACAGAAAGATTTAAATCCTTCATTTACTACTTTTGATTTTAGGGTGAATCAATACCGCCCCTTTTTTACACGTGAACCCATAGATTAATCTCAAACTTAGATTTATTCTTATTTTTAAAATCTCTAATTCTATTATCAAATGAAAATTTATCTATTCAGTTTTATAGTGGTTGTACTTATTGCCTGTGCTGAGAAACCAAAACCCGAAGATTTTGATTTAGAAACTCAATTTGAAAAAAGCGAAGGGACACAAACTCCTGAATATGCTGATGTAATATCTTACTACAAACAGCTAGATTCTGCATATGTTGCTATAAAAACCTACGAGATAGGTGAGACAGATAGCGGATTTCCATTAACACTTATTACCTACAATCCTGACCGAAGTCTGGAGTCTGAATTTTCTGAAAACAAGAATGCATTACGAGTGCTTATAAATAATGGTATTCATCCCGGTGAGCCAGATGGTATAGACGCTACGATGATGATGATGCGGGATTTAGCTAGTGGAAAAATAAAAACTCCTGAAAATATTTGGGTTGGAGCCATTGCTGTTTACAATGTAGGAGGAGCCCTTAATCGCAACAGTACCAGTCGTACTAATCAAAATGGTCCCGAGGAATACGGGTTTAGAGGTAATGCGCGTAATTATGATCTAAATAGAGATTTTATAAAAGCCGACACAAAAAATGCACGCAGTTTCGCTGAAGTTTATCACCTAATAAATCCCGATGTATTCATAGATAACCACGTGAGTAATGGTGCAGATTATCAGTATGTGCTTACCCATTTATTTACGCAATACAACAAACTTGGAGGAAAACTAGGTGCGTATCTAAATACAGAGATGCATCCACAATTAGAAAAAGAGTTAGAAGCAAATGGCTGGCCTATTACTCCTTATGTTAATGTTTTTAATGAAGTTCCTGAAACCGGCTTTTCTCAGTTTATGGATTACCCAAGATATTCAACAGGCTACACTACCTTATGGAATACTTTAGGAATGATGGTAGAAACACATATGCTTAAACCTTACAAGCCTAGAGTTGAAGGTACTTATGAACTTATGAAAGCTATGCTAAACATCGCATCTAAAGATGCTGCCAGGATCAAAAAGATGCGGAATGAAATTGATTCTCTTTATAAAAGCGGAAACTACAGCGGTAAACACTATGTTACTAATTTCACTATAGATAGCTCAAGAACTACAATGTTTGATTTTAAAGGTTTTGAAGGCAAGCAGATTACAAGTACCGTAACCGGTTTAGATCGTTTAAAATATGATCGGGAAGCTCCTTTTTCTAAAGAAGTGACCTATTACAATTATATAAAACCAACTGATTCGGTCACAATTCCTAAATTGTATATTATTCCTCAGGCTTACAGTGATATAGTCACACGTCTTAGAGAAAATAAAATCAGATACACCGCCTTAAAAAAAGACACTTCAATAGCGGTTACTGTTTATCATATTGCAGACTATAGCACACGATCTACACCTTATGAAGGTCATTATCTGCATTCAGCAACACAGGTTGACAAAAGCACAGAAAACATCAATGTTAGAAAAGGAGATTATCTGGTAGAAACCGCGCAATCAGGACTGCGCTATTTACTAGAGACATTAGAACCTACAGCCGTTGACTCGTTTTTTAACTGGAATTATTTTGATACTATTTTACAGCAAAAAGAAGGCTTTTCTCCTTACGTATGGGAAGACAAAGCTCAGGAATTGCTTGATGGTAATCCAGACTTAAAACAAGAGTTTGAAACTAAAAAACAAGTAGATAAAGATTTCAGTAAAAATTGGTATGCTCAATTAGATTGGCTTCATAAGAAATCTCCTAATTATGAAAATGCTCATCTACGCTACCCGATCTTTAGGGTTGAGTAGTAAATATTCTTTAGGGAACAGGAGTTTTATATTTTCATAAGACTTAGAAAGTGCCTTTTGAGATTTTTCAAAATTTTTCCAACACACTTTTTTTATTCCTTCAGAAGGTTGTGGCTCTAGAGTACCTTCAAAAGTTGTGGTCATCTTATACCAGTAGGTTTCCTTCAACTTAAATTTATTATTGCGCCTGAAGATGTGATATGTTGTGGTAATGTGTTCACCTAATACCAGGTCTTTACACCCCGTTTCTTCTTCAACCTCACGTATGGCACACTCTTCAATAGTTTCATTCTTCTCTAATTTGCCTTTAGGAAGATCCCATTTACCATTGCGCTTAATAAATAAAATTTCTGAATTTTTATTGTAAACCATTCCGCCACCGGCGATAACCAAAGGGAGCTTTTTCTTTAAAAACTTGAGTAATTTTTCACCTTTGGGGTGGTACAAATTTATGTGCGTAAGATCACCTAGATTTACTTGTTTAATAATGCTTTTAATTTTTGCACGTTTTAAAGGAATTGATGTGTAATTTGCACCAATATACTTTTCAGTTGAAAGTATAATGGGCACATCATTTACAAAAACTTTATACATTTGTACCATGATTTTAAAAAAGGAAACAGCCAAAAAAACGGCTGAGTTGTTATTGCAAATTAATGCAATTAAATTACAACCACAAAATCCCTTCACCTGGGCTAGCGGTTGGAAGTCTCCCATTTATTGCGATAACCGCATCACACTCTCTTACCCCCAGATACGCAACTACTTACGTGAGAATATTGCGCAGCAAATTGAACATTTGTATGGGAAACCAGATGTAATTGCAGGTGTAGCAACAGGAGCAATAGGTATAGGAATGCTGGTTGCAGACTATCTAAATGTACCATTTGTATATGTACGTCCTGAGGCTAAAAAACACGGAAGACAAAATAAAATAGAGGGTAAATTAGATTCTGGGCAAACAGTGATTGTGGTTGAAGACCTAATAAGCACAGGAAAAAGTAGTCTTATGGCTGTTGATGCTCTAAAAGAAGCTGGCGCTAACGTTAAAGGAATGCTTGCCATTTTTACTTATGGTTTTGATGTAGCTCTGGAAAATTTTAAAAACTATAATTTAGATCTGTACACTTTAAGCGACTACGAGCATTTACTTGAGCAGGCATTAGATACACGATACATTTCTGAAAAAGAAAAACTTACATTGCAATCATGGCGTCTCTCTCCAGACACCTGGGAGGCAGCGGTATAATTAATAATAACTAAACTTATATTACAGTTTAATACATAACTATGTTTATAGAAAGCCCTAAAAAAACAATTGACAAAAGCCCTGAAGAAATATTTGCTTTTTTAAATGATGTCAACAATTATAAACAATTGATGCCAGATAGCATTAGTAAATTTGAAATCCTAAGTGATAAACGCTTCTTATTTGCTTTGAAAGGAATGCCTGATATTGTTTTAGAATTAAAAAACAGTGTCCCTTTTAATAAGGTAGTATTGGGTGCTGCGAGTGAAAAACTTCCATTTACCCTAACTGCAAACATTAAAGAACTAACAGATCAAAGTAGTGAAGCTTATTTTGAATTTGAAGGAGAGTTTAACGCGATGATGTCTATGATGATTAAAGCTCCTATCACAAAATTTATTCAAACACTTACAGACAACTTACAGAACATTTAATAAAGTAACTTAAGTTCTTTAAGATCAAATTCTTTTAAAAGCTCATCTTCTACCTGGAGGATGAGCTTTCCTGTTTTAGATACTTCTTTAATGATGCCGGTAAAAAGTTCACCGTTGGGTAATTCAAAGGTTGAAGCTTTATCTTTTCTAAAGAGTTTAGACTCGTATTCTGCCTTAAGTAATGTTAAGTCACCATTTGTAATTAAATCAACGTAATGATAAAATTTTGAGATTAACATTTTCATAATTTCCTCAGGCTCGTGATATTTTCCTGTCTCTAGAAGTATTGAAGTCGCTCTGGGTGCGCGTGTAAAAATCTTTTGATTAACATTAATTCCTATGCCAATAATCACAGCATAAAGACCATTGCGAATAACACTTTCAATGAGCACTCCGCAAATTTTAGATCTGCCTGCCAATATGTCGTTAGGCCATTTTACAGAAAGTTGATTAATTCCCAATTGTTGAAGTGCTTCATAAATAGCTAAAGATGTTGCCATCGTAATATAAAATTGTCTATCTACGGGCAGCCCTTCAACCCTTTTAAACACACTAAATGTGAGGTTTTTATCTTTCTCAGATTCCCAGTATGCACCACGCTGTCCCTTACCTGCACTTTGCTCAGTGGCCCACACGATCGTGTCATCCTCAATGTCAAGCTTTCTCGTATATGCCCGCAAGTAGGTATTAGTTGAGGTTGTGGCATTAAGTTTGACTATCTTCATGAAATAAATGAATAGCTTAAATGTTATTACAAAAAACACTATCAGACAAATTTGTAATAACTTTGTCAGACTAAAAAAGATTTAATGGCCAAAAAAGAAGTAAGTACAGATCTACTAATAACAACTATTCTAGAAGGGATTGAAGAGGTAAAAGGTCAAGATATTGATATATTAGACCTTAGGGAAATAGAAAACATGGTTTGCGACTACTTTATCATTTGTAATGGTACGTCAAACACTCAGGTTTCTGCCATTGTAAATTCAATTCAAAAAACGGTAAGCAAAAAAATTAAAGATAAACCTTGGCACGTAGAAGGATTGCAAAATTCTGAATGGGTGCTTATGGATTATGTAAATGTTGTTGTACACGTTTTTCAGAAACACATCAGAGAATATTATGACATTGAAAGCCTTTGGGGAGATGCTAAAGTAACATCAATCGAAACAAATTATTAAAACACATAGATGGCAGATAAATCAAAAAAGCCGGCTCCTAATAAACCTAAGTTTAGTGCCTGGTGGATATATACCGCAATAATTCTAGTTTTCTTAGCATTAAATTTTTTTAGCAGTAGTTCTGACTACGGTAATCCTAAAGAGATACTTGAGAATCAATTAATGACCTTCGCTAAAGATGGAGATGTTAAGCGTATAGATATTAATAAATCTAAGCAAATCGCATACATCTACCTTACCGAAGAGGCTGCTAAGAAAGAAATTCACGCTAAACCAACAGATAACGGAATGTCGTTATTGAGTTCTGATTCTGGCGCTAATTATGAATATAGATATGCTACCCTAGAAGATTTAACAGATCAACTTTCAAAGATCGAAGAAAATCAGGGAATCTATATTTCTCGAAAGGTACTCCCTCCAGATAGCAATATAATGGGTGATATATTAATCACACTTTTACCTATAGCAATTATTATAGGAATCTGGATATTCATCATGAAGAGAATGTCATCTGGTGGTGCAGGTGGTGCAGGTGGTCAGATATTTAATATTGGGAAATCTAAAGCAAAGCTCTTTGACGAGAAAATAGATGTTAAAACAACCTTTAAGGACGTTGCAGGTCTTGAAGGTGCAAAAGAAGAAGTACAGGAGATTGTAGATTTCTTAAAGCACCCAGATAAGTATACTAACTTAGGAGGTAAAATTCCTAAAGGAGCATTGCTTGTAGGACCTCCGGGAACAGGTAAAACTTTATTAGCTAAAGCTGTTGCCGGCGAAGCTAAAGTTCCATTTTTCTCGTTATCGGGTTCAGACTTTGTTGAAATGTTTGTAGGTGTAGGTGCTTCTCGTGTTAGAGATTTATTTAAACAGGCTAAAGAAAAATCTCCTGCTATAATCTTTATTGATGAAATTGACGCAATAGGTAGAGCGCGAGGAAAAGCAAATTTTAGCGGTTCTAATGATGAACGTGAGAATACACTTAACCAACTTCTAACCGAAATGGACGGTTTTGGCACAAATACAAATGTTATTGTACTTGCTGCAACAAACCGTGCAGATGTTTTGGATACGGCTCTTATGCGTGCAGGTCGTTTTGACCGTCAGATTTATGTAGATCTTCCCGATGTACGTGAACGTGAAGAAATTTTTGAAGTGCATTTAAGACCACTTAAAAAAGTTGCAGATGAACTTGATACAAAATTTATGGCGAAGCAAACTCCAGGTTTCTCGGGAGCTGATATTGCCAATGTTTGTAATGAAGCAGCTCTAATTGCTGCACGTCAGGGAAAAACTGCAGTAGGCCGTCAAGACTTTTTAGATGCTGTAGATCGTATCGTAGGCGGACTAGAGAAGAAAAATAAGATTATTACTCCAGACGAGAAAAAAGCAATTGCTTTTCACGAAGCTGGTCACGCAACGGTAAGCTGGATGCTTGAACACGCAGCACCTTTAGTTAAAGTAACTATAGTACCTCGAGGTCGCTCTTTAGGAGCTGCCTGGTATCTACCAGAAGAGCGTTTAATCGTACGCCCTGAGCAAATGCTTGATGAGATGTGTGCCGCTATGGGTGGTCGCGCCGCTGAGAAAGTTACTTTCGATAAAATTTCTACAGGAGCATTAAGTGATCTTGAAAAAGTAACAAAACAAGCCCGTATGATGGTTACTACCTATGGTTTAAATGATGCCATTGGTAACTTAACTTATTACGATTCTTCAGGTCAAAATGAATATAACTTCAGTAAGCCTTATAGTGAAAAAACAGCTGAATTAATTGATAAAGAAATTTCAAAAATTATTGAAGAGCAATATCAAAGAGCTATAACGATTCTTGAAGAAAACAAAGACAAACTAAATGAGCTTGCTGCCGTACTACTAGATAAGGAGGTGATCTTCAAAGATAATTTAGAAAAAATATTTGGAAAGCGCCCTTATGATAAACCAGAAGGTACTGAGCAACAGATACAGGAAAATACACTTCCTGTAAGCGAGAATTAAACTACTCTGGCGCCAAGAATTTTAAATCTTAACTTAACGCTTTGTTGAGTTAAGATTTTTTATATTTGATAAACACCTTATAACATAAGCATACACACTCATTTATGAGTATTTTCGATAAAATTTTTAAACCGAAAAATTCAGAAGAATCTGATAAGCCTGGAACCTCAAAATCTGAGCGCGGTAAATACATGCCAGATGTTAGCGCTCCTGCTGATGAGCGTTTTACAAAACATTTCATATTAAATGGCGGTAAATTTTTATACTGTGTAGATATGGAAGAAGTGCATGAAAGTTTTGACAATATCTTACTAGAAAACGACTGGTATGAGCAAGATGTATATTGCCTTGATGAAAAGTTAGAAAGTCTCTTCACTAACTACAATTTGAAGTACGGCACCGAAACCGAGTCAAAATTTATGCTTTCTACCTGTGAAAATTTAATTGCAGATGATGGTAGTTTACTTATCTCCTCCAACCAAATTAAGGAGAAAAAGCTAAAAGAGCTCCCTCAAAATTTTGTGATTTTTGCAACAACCAGCCAGATTGTAAATAGTATTGGTGAAGGTCTTAGAGGTATTAAAAAGAAAAATACCGGTTATATACCTACCAATATTACAACCATAAAAAACTTTGAACCTAAAGAGGGTCCTAAAGATTTTATGTCTTACGGTAGCAGTGCAAAAAATCTGTATTTATTGCTACTAGAAGATTTATAGTATGCGCGAACTTACTGTAAGAGCACTTTCCGGCCTTTTGTATGTCATTATACTGCTATTTTCAATTCTCTACTCTGAAAAATGGTATATACTTTTATTCTTACTATTTGGTATTATAACCTTACGGGAGTTTCTTAGATTAATAGGTTTTCAGTTTTGGTACACCTACCTCATTCTAATAGCATTTATACTTTTTTTTAGTTACTACAAGGTATCAAAGATCACCACCTTAATTCTATTGGGATTTACGGTAGCTACCGGTCTTTACTTAATGAAAAACTTATTTAGTGAAAAGATTAGAAAGTATGGAAAGCTTCAGAAATTACATATCACTATTTTTTACATCATTTCAAGTTTTGTATTTCTAACCCTGCTTCCTTCTCACGGAGACGAATTTTCTCCATATACCGTTGCCGGTCTTTTTATTTTAATATGGACAAATGACACTTTTGCTTATATCGTAGGTAAGAGTTTTGGAAGACATAAACTGTTTCCAAGTATATCTCCTAAGAAAACCATCGAAGGCTTTTTTGGAGGCCTTGTTTTCGCTTGTATTGCCAGTTATTTTATTCATAAATTTACCGGAAGCCTTAATTTTAATATTTGGCTTTCGCTAGCTGTGGTTATGAGCACTTTAGGAACTTTTGGAGATCTAATAGAATCTAAATTAAAACGCGAAGCCGGAGTTAAAGATAGCGGCACGTTAATGCCCGGACACGGTGGTCTGTACGACCGCTTAGACAGTATATTATTTGCGAGTCCTTTTATTTATCTGGTTTTAATTGTTTTTGAATATGTTTCATAAAGAAGGTTACACAATTATTATAATTACGATTGTAATCGTAGCAATAGGTTTTATAAGTACGCAAACCTGGGTTTCTCCTGTTTGGCTTCAATACGTTTGCTACGCAACTTTAGTAGTATTTTTACTTTTAATTCTACAGTTTTTTAGAAATCCGGGTAGAATTGCCGATGTTAGTACAGAAGATGTTGTTTCTCCTGTAGATGGTAAAGTTGTAGTAATTGAAGAAGTTTTTGAAAAGGAATATTTTAAAGAAAAACGTCTTCAGGTTTCCGTATTTATGTCTCCTCTAAATGTTCACGTTACGCGATATCCCGTTAGCGGAAAAGTTGTTTATAGCAAATACCATCCCGGTAAATATCTTGTTGCCTGGCATCCTAAGGCTTCTGAAGAAAATGAACGCACAACTGTTGTAGTTCGCTCAACAAGTTTTGGCGATGTACTTTACAGACAAATTGCCGGTGCTCTGGCAAAGCGTATTGTAAATTATGCTAAAGAAGGTGATGATGCTATAAAAGGCGAAGACAGTGGCTTTATAAAATTTGGCTCACGTGTAGATATTTACCTACCCATAGGAACACCTTTGGCTGTAAAATTAAACCAGAAGGTTAAGGGTTCACAAAGTATAATAGCAACTCTTAAGTAAATCGTTTTGAGTAAAGAAAAATTGGATGAAGATTTTCAGAATGCTGCTGAAAGAGCCAGTAATACAAAGACTGCACTACCACCAGATATTCAGTTATTACTTTACGCCTATTATAAAAAAGGCAATCATAAAAGCAAACTTATTCCTGTAGAAAATTTAAAGGAAAATGATCTTAGAAGTGCCTTTAAATACAATGCTTTAATTCAAATTAAAGGACTCTCTGCTACTGAAGCCAAAAAGGAATACATTAAGCTTGTGGCTAAATATATTGTAGATTAATTTGTTTTGTTTTTTTCGCTGATACTTTTATGAAAAAAACAATCTCACTTTTATTTCTATTACTATTTATTTCTAATTTCTTGAATGCTCAAGAAAATATTTCAGAAACTGAAAAATTAGCATCATTTGCAAAAATCTACGGATTTCTCAAATATTATCATCCCGAGGTAAGTAGTGGTAAATACAATTGGGATCAAGAGTTTATAAAGCAACTCCCTATAGTTTTAAAAGCTACAGATAAGGAATCACTATCTCAAGTTTATCTAGATTGGATTGAGAGCCTGGGAGTTATTGAAAGATGCAAACAATGTGATTCTAAAGGAATTTATTTAGACGAGAATTTTGATTTATCGTGGATCAATGATACTATAAACTTTAATAAATCACTCTCTCTAAAACTTGAATACATAGAAAAAAACAGAATTCAAGGAGATCACTTTTATGTAGAAAAACAACCTGTTGGTAATATCAAAGTTACTAATGAGCCAGAATATAAAAATTTTGATTATCCTAGTGAAGAATATCGCCTGTTGGGGTTATTTAAATACTGGAATATAATTGAATACTTCTATCCTTATAAATACTTAACAGATCAAAACTGGGATTCCGTTTTGAAAGAAATGATCCCTAAAATAAGAAATACCCCTAATAAAAAAGAGTATCACTTAACACTTGAAGAACTTATTGCAAAATTAGATGACACCCATGCTTCTATAACATTCTCTGAAGAAAAGTTAAAATTCCTGCCAATCAAAATTTCACAAGTAGATAATAAAGCTGTTGTTTCGGGTTTTTACAATGATTCTCTAGCCAAATTGAGCGGCTTACATTTAGGAGATATCATTTTAAAAATAAATGAATTAGAGGTAGAAAAAGAAACAGATAAATACCTAAAATATGTTGCCGGCTCCAATTCTAATATTAAAATCAAACTTACTTATGTTAAACTGTTTAAGGGATTAGAGGATTCAATTAGTTTGACAATCAACAGAAATGATACTATTAAAACCATAAGAGCAAAGAGATACGATTTTAATGATTTCAACTACAGAAACAATCCAAAGACGATTAAATCAAAATCTATAAGCGATGCGATAGGTTATATTAATATGGCTAATGTTAAAGAAAGAGACATTAAAGATATTTTTAAATCATTTAAAAACAAGAAAGCACTAATAATTGATTTAAGAAACTACCCCTCGTTTATTTATTACAAATTTTCTGAATACTTAAATCAAGAAAAGAAAAATTTCGCCACATATTATTGTCCTGAAATAAACTACCCTTCGAGATATACCAGTACTTACTTAAGAACAAATGCCAGTAAAAATGCGTTTACTGGTAAAATTATAATATTGGTAAATGAAGAATCATTTAGTCTATCAGAATTTACGGCTATGGCCTTTCAAACGGCAGACAACGTAATTACAGTTGGTAATCAAACAGCCGGTGCAGACGGGGATGTTGTTAAATTTGAATATCTTGGTGGATTTAAAACTACAATGTCTGGCAATGGAGTTATTTACCCGGATGGCACAGAAAGTCAAAGAAATGGTGTCAAAATAGATGTGGTAGTCAAACAAACCCTTAACGGATTAAAACACGGCCGTGATGAAATTTTAGAGAAAGCTATTGAGATTGCCAATGAATAAATAGTGTAATAAAAAAAAAGGAATACATTAAGCTCGTGGCTAAATATATTCCTGATTAATTAGTTATTTATTCTAAGATTTAATTTTATTTCAAAGCTGCAAGTCTCTTTTCTAAGGCATCGATTTTAGACTGTGCATCTGCTTGTTTTTGACGCTCAATTGCTACCACCTGCTCTGGTGCACCACTTACAAAACGCTCATTTGATAACTTTTTAGTTACCGAATTTATAAACCCTCGGGTATAGTTTAATTCTTCCTCAATTTTAGCGAGTTCTGCTTCAATATCTATAGCTCCCGTTAGTGGAATATAATATTCATTTGCCTTTACTCTAAAAGACAGAGCACCGTCTTTACTAACCGTTGTAGCTTCAATAGTTGAAAGGTTACATAACTTTTTAATAATACCATTAAAACGATCTGTAAAGCCTTCCGTATTCATTACATAAAGTTCTAATTCTTCTTTAAACGATATATTTTTCTCTTTACGTATCGCACGAACTCCTGTAATTACTTGAGTCGCCAGCTCAAAATCATTTAACAACTCCTTATCTCCGGCTTCAACTTCTGGCCATAAATTTATAATTAATGCTTCGTCTGGCGTACGAGCTGTTATATTCTGCCATATTTCTTCAGAAGCAAAAGGAATAAACGGATGTAAAATGCGCAGATTGTTTTCTAGAGCATCAATCACCATATCATAAGTTTTCTTATCAATAGGCTTACCATATTCAGGTTTTACAATTTCTAACAACCAACTGCAGAAATCATCCCAGACTAATTTATAAGTAGCCATTAATGCATCACTTATACGGTATTTGCTAAAATGATCTTCAATCTCAACACCAGCATCTTTAAAACGCTCTGCGTACCAGTTTAATCCTTTCAGACTAGCCTCAGGTTGTTCTATAGTTACATCAACTTCCCAACCTTTTATAAGTCTAAAAGCATTCCATATTTTATTAATGAAGCCTTTACCTTGCTGGCATAAATCTTCATCAAAAAGCAAATCGTTACCCGCAGAAGCACTCAATAATAGCCCTACCCGCACACCATCTGCACCATACTTATCAATAAGCATCATCGCATCTGGTGAATTACCTAATGATTTAGACATCTTACGGCGCTCTGCATCACGTACGAGACCTGTTAAATACACATTTGTAAATGGTTTCTCACCCGTATACTCATACCCTGCCATTATCATACGCGCCACCCAGAAAAATAAAATATCTGGACCGGTAACTAGATCATTTGTAGGATAGTAATATTTAAATTCTTCATTATCAGGATTTGCCACACCGTCAAAAACACTCATTGGCCATAACCAGGAAGAGAACCATGTATCTAAAGCATCTTCATCCTGTTTTAGATCTGCAAGTGTTAACGTATCATTTCCGGTTTTCGCTTTCGCGGAAACTAAAGCTTCTTCAATATTCTTGGCTACTACAAAATCTTCTCTACCGTTACCATAGTAAAACGCCGGTATTTGCTGACCCCACCACAACTGTCTAGAGATATTCCAATCTCTTATATTTTCCATCCAGTGACGGTAGGTATTGTCAAATTTCTTCGGAAAAAGATTTATCTCTTCGGTCTCTAACACTGCTTTAATTGCAGGTTCTGCCAGGTCTTTCATCTTCAAAAACCATTGATCTGAAAGCTTAGGCTCAATTACCGCTTTTGTGCGTTCTGAAGTACCTACTTTGTTTATGTGACTTTCGGTCTTAACCAGAGCACCCAGATCTTTAAGTTCTTTTACAATCTCTTCACGAACTACAAAACGATCTTTTCCTTCATAATGCATTCCGAAGGAATTTAAAGACGCATCATCATGAAAAATATCAATAACATCCAGGTTGTGTTTATCCCCCAGCATTTTATCATTCTCATCATGTGCAGGGGTTACTTTTAAGCAACCGGTACCAAATTCTAGATCAACATATTCATCTTCAATTATAGGTATAACTCTATTTGCTATAGGTACAATTGCTTTTTTACCGCGTAAATGTGCAAAGCGCTCATCGTTGGGGTTTATACAAATTGCAGTATCTCCAAAAATAGTTTCAGGTCGTGTTGTGGCTATGGTTAAAACCTCATCACTATCCTCTAGTTTATAATTTAAATAATATAAAAACCCCTGACGTTCTTCATGAATAACCTCCTCGTCAGACAAGGTTGTTTTTGCCTCAGGATCCCAATTCACCATACGATGCCCTCGGTAAATTAGCCCTTTATTGTAAAGATCTATAAAACTTTGCACCACACTTGCAGACATCGTGTCATCCATCGTAAAACGTGTACGCTCCCAATCGCAAGATGCACCTAGGCGTTTAAGCTGCTCTAATATTGTTCCTCCGTATTTGTCTGTCCATTCCCAGGCATGTTTTAAGAACTCTTCTCTGGTAAGGTCACTTTTATTTATACCTTCTGCCTTAAGTTTTGCTACAACTTTAGCTTCAGTGGCTATAGAGGCGTGATCTGTACCCGGCACCCAACACGCATTAAAGCCTTTAAGTCTTGCTCTGCGTATTAAAACGTCTTGAATGGTATTATTTAGCATATGCCCCATATGCAATATTCCCGTTACATTAGGCGGTGGTATCACTATGGTATAGGGTTCTTTCTCATTAGGCTCTGAGTGAAAATAATTATTTTTCATCCAGTAGTCGTACCACTTTTGTTCAACGTCTTTTGAACTATATTTTGAAGCTAATGCCATTCTTGGTCTAATTTTTGTCTTAAGAAGCAAAAGTACTTATTATAGTAAGTATTTTAAAAGAACCGAGGAATTAAATAAATCTAATTAAATTACTGCAAAGAGTACTTTTCACACCGGCCCACAGGGGTTGTCTCTTAAAAAAAAGCTACTTTTTTGTATAAACTCTTTAATAAGTTTATTTTTATACTTCATTAACACTTAGAATTATGAGAAAATTAGTTTTAATACTTGCCGTAGGCCTTATGACTATGGGACTTCAGGCACAAGAAGAAGCTAAAGAAAAGAAAGCTGAAATTGCTTTTGAATCAGATGTTATTGATTACGGCGATGTTGCACATGGCGCAGACGGCACTCGTGAATTTAAATTCACAAACACCGGTAATGCTCCACTTGTAATCTCTAAAGCATACTCGACTTGCGGCTGCACAGTACCAAGCCCACCAACAGATCCTATCGCTCCCGGTGAAAGCAATGTAATTAAAGTAAAATACGATACAAATCGTGCTCCAGGACCTATACGTAAAACAATAACTGTTTATACAAATGCATCTGCTGAGCCTTATACTTTAAAGATTAAAGGAAATCTTTTACCAGCTGCAAACTAAACTGGTGAATCTCTAAATTAAAAAGCGGTCAAAATGACCGCTTTTTTTTATGCATTAAAGTGATCTAAACTTATTGTCAAGTAGTTAAAGTAGTTTATCTCATATAAATTTTCTTGTTGAGCAACTACAACAAGCTAGCTTTTCACTAGAAAGGTGTGTGATTATAAACGTACTCAAATTACTTTCTCATTAATAATTTGCAAATTTGCAGTTCTAAAAAAAAGATTTTATGCCGAAGATTTCACACAAGGGGCTATCTATGCCTGAATCACCTATACGTAAACTCGTACCTTTTGCAGAAGCTGCAGAAGCGAGAGGAGTAACTATACACCAATTAAACATAGGTCAACCCGATATTAAAACCCCTCAAGCCGCTCTTAATGCTGTAAAAGAGGCAGACATTGAAGTTTTATCATACAGTCATTCTGCAGGTTTTTTAAGTTATCGCGAAAAACTAGCAGCCTATTATGGTAAGCAAGGCATAGATGTTACTGCATCAGATATTATTATATCTACCGGCGGCTCTGAAGCTCTTATGTTTGCAATGGGAAGTGTTACAGATCCCGGTGATGAGATCATCATTCCCGAACCTTTTTATGCTAATTATAATGGTTTTGCAACTGCCTCAGGCGTTACCGTAAAGCCCGTAATTTCTTCTTTTGAAAGCGGTTTTGCATTGCCTCCTATTTCAGAATTTGAAAAACAAATCACAGCTAAGACTAAGGCTATTGTTATTTGTAACCCAGGCAACCCTACCGGTTATTTATACAGTCAGGATGAATTAGACCAACTCTCTGAATTAGTTAAAAAACACGACTTGTTTTTAATTGCAGATGAGGTATATAGAGAGTTTGCTTATGATGGCTTAAAACACCACTCGGTTTTGAATCAACGCACTATTGATGAGCATACAATAATGATCGATTCTGTTTCTAAGCGTTTCTCAATGTGCGGTGCGCGAATAGGATGCATCGTGAGTCGCAATAAAACATTGATGGCAACTGCTATGAAGTTTGCTCAGGCACGCTTAAGCCCTCCTACACTTGCCCAGATTGCAAGTGAAGCTGCATTAGACACACCACAATCTTATTTTGATGAAGTGATATCAGAATACGTTGATCGTAGAAATACATTAGTATCCGGTTTAGAAGCAATTCCCGGTGTACGTGTTGCAAACCCTAAGGGTGCATTTTATTGTATCGCAGAATTACCTGTTAAAAACTCAGACGACTTTGCACGCTGGCTTTTAGAATCGTTTGAGCATAATAACAAAACGATAATGGTTGCTCCTGCTGCAGGTTTTTACTCTACCGAAGGTGAAGGACTCAATCAAGTGCGTATTGCTTATGTTCTTAAAAAAGAAGATTTAATTGAAGCTGTTGCTTTGCTAAAAGAAGCGCTAAAACAGTACCAGAATTAATGAAAATTACGCCAAACGTTTCTCTTAAAAATTACAATACATTTGGTATAGATGCTATAGCCAATTCTTTTGTTTCAGTAACTACAATTGCCGAATTAAAAGAAGCCTTAAGCACAAAGGCTGTTGATCGTAAATTTATCCTGGGTGGCGGGAGTAATATGCTGCTTAAGAATGATGTTTCGGCATTGGTGATTCAAATAGGATTAAAAGGAATTGCTACAATAAAAGAAAATGAGGAGCACATTTGGCTCGAAGTTGCTGCCGGTGAGAATTGGCACGACTTTGTGATGTATTGCGTTAATCATAATTATGGAGGAGTAGAAAACCTCGCACTAATTCCAGGAAATACCGGCACCTCTCCTGTTCAGAATATTGGGGCTTATGGTGTAGAATTAAAAGATGTTTTTGATTCCTGTACGGCATTAAATCGCAGTACACTAGAATCTAAAACGTTTACACATTCTGAGTGCAAATTTGGTTACAGAGAATCTATTTTTAAAAGTGAGGCTAAAGACATTTTTGTAATCACATCGGTGGTCTTTAAACTTACTAAAACAAACCATTTGCTGCATACCGAGTATGGAGCTATACAAGAGATTCTTGAGAAGCAAAACATTACAGAGCCCGGCATTAAAGATATTGCCGAAGCTGTAATTAATATACGTTCTTCAAAATTACCAGACCCTAACGTTTTAGGTAATAGCGGAAGTTTTTTTAAAAACCCTGTGATTGATATCGCTGAATTTAAAGCAATACAACGTATTTATCCCGAAATGCCATTTTACCCAGTATCTGAGTCTTTAATAAAAGTACCCGCCGGCTGGCTTATAGAAAAAGCCGGATTTAAAGGAAAACGTTACGGGGATGCCGGTGTACACACAAAACAAGCATTGGTACTTGTAAATTATGGGGAAGCGAGTGGTGATGATATCTGGAGTTTAGCCCTAAAAATTCAGAAAGAAGTTCGGGATCTTTTCAATATCGTTATAGAGCCTGAGGTAAATATTATAGAATAACCATAGCGCTTGTAAAAATAAAAAGCCCGCTCAGCAAATGCTGAGCGGGCTTTTCTATATATTAAAATCTAAAATTATTTAGACATCAATACTTTACTAACCTCATGTATAACCCCGTTAGAAGCATCAATATTTCCTAAAACAATTTGAGCTTTTTTACCCTTACCGTCTTTAATTACAATCTGATCACCATCACGCATAATAGTAAGTTTATCTCCTTTTACAGTGGTAAGCTCTGCTTTACCGTTACCAGCATCAATAGCTTTACCTAAATCTTCAGATCTCATTTTACCTGCAACTACGTGGTATTGTAAAACACCTATAAGCATTTCTTTATTTTCAGGTTTTACTAGGTCTTCTAAAGTTCCTTTTTTCAATTCAGAAAATGCGTAATCTGTTGGCGCAAAAACCGTGTAATCACCTTCAGCTAATAACATATCAGCAAGACCAGCAGCTTTAAGGGCTATTACTAACGTATCAAGATCTCTTGATGCCATAGCTTTACCCGCAATACTGTTAGTTCTGGCTTCTTCCTTCATTTTCTCTTCATTAGCTTGAGCTTCTTTCATCTCAGCTTCTTTTGCATCACTTTCGGCTTTGGCCATTTCTGCCTCCTGCTCTTCAAGCTTAATTTGATCTTTTTTCTTACCGTCTTCACAAGAGCTAAATGCTATTACAAAGCCCATAAGTAACATAAATACAAGGGATTTATTAAATTTCATAATTTTATTTTTAATGGTTTGTGAAGATCAAATGTATCAATAATTAACATTCAAATTTTGCGCAGCCTACTAATCTTTAGTTAAATAAAGCAATTTAATGTTAGATATTTTAACTAAATAGAGAATGGTAAATACTTTGGGGCTCTCTCTTCAAGGTCGTATCTTTGCAGTTCAAATTTAAGCTATGAAATTACTTCTGATAACTCTTGTACTTTTAGGACTTGCCTTTGCAGGTATTGCTATTAAGATTTGGGCAAAAAAAGATGGTAAATTTGCAGGAACCTGTGCAAGCCAGAATCCATTTTTAAATAAAAGTGGTGAAGCCTGTGGTATGTGTGGTAAAATGCCTGAAGAAATGGGCGATTGCGCACCGAAGTCTTCTTAATACCTTGTGCTACAATTACCTTTAATAAGTGAGCTTCTTTTGGTTTTATATGTAGCCACTGTTCTAGTTAATTGCTTATATTATCTCTACTTTTTAAAATTCGGCTATACCAAAGGTGTTTTTATAAATCATCCTATTCAAAATGAAGGAGTTTCCATTATAGTTTGTGCAAAAAATGAAGCTCAAAATATAGACTCACTTTTACAGTCTCTTATAAATCAACATTATCCTCTTTTTGAAATTATACTGGTCAACGACCATTCTACAGATGCTACTTTAGCATTGATGCGGCAATACTCAGGTTTGCACAATTCTATAAAAGTTATCGACTTAAAGTCGGAAACAGGAAAAAAAGCAGGAATTACACAAGCAATAGCCAAGGCATCTTTTGAAAAACTTTTGTTTACTGATGCAGATTGCATACCTAACAGCCCGTACTGGATCACTTTAATGACTGAAAATTTAAATGACACCAAGACATTTGTTTTGGGTTATAGTGGTTATAGATTCTATAAAAAATCATGGCTTAATAAACTTATTCGTTTTGAAACGCTTTTAACTGCGATGCAATATTTTAGTTATGCCACCCACAATAATGCCTATATGGGCGTAGGTCGCAATTTGAGCTACTCTAAAAAAACATTTAATACAGGAAACGGATTTGAAAAGCATCTACATCTAAAGGCCGGCGATGATGATTTATTTGTGAATCAAAATGCCACAGCCACCAATGTAGCTACATGTTTTATTCCGGAATCATTCACCTATTCAGAGCCTAAAAAAACCTGGAAAGAATGGTTTATACAAAAACGCAGACATACCAATGTCGCAAAAGAATATAAAATGAAACATCAAATCCAATTGGGTTTATTTTATGTCTCTCAGTTTTTATTTTTTATACTATTCTTCGCACTCTTAATCCTAAAACAATTTTTTACACTAGTTTGCGTTTTAGCACTTTTACGTATTATTTTAGTTTGGTTTGTCACATCAAAAACAGCCATTAAATTAAAAGAAAATAAACTCATTCCGGTAATCCCTATCCTGGAGCCATTTTTAATAAGCCTTCAAATGCTTATCTTTATTTCAAATACATTGGTAAAACCCCGCCGTTGGAACTAGACCAGGAACTCTTAGACCGTAAAATTAAAGAAGCCAAATCTGGCAGTCAAAGCGCCTATAATTACTTACTTAATGCGCACTGGCACTACGTATACGCTTTTCAGCTAAAACGTACTCAAGATGATTTTAAAGCCGAAGAAATAACTATACAGACATTTTCTAAAGCCTTTAATCAGCTAAGCACCTACGATAGTAAATATAAATTTAGCACCTGGCTCATTACGATTTCTAAAAATCTTCATATAGATCTGCTGCGTAAAGAAAGCAGCGAGCATAAACGTGTACATAAAGAATTTAAACTTAATAGTGTCGTCGATAAAAATCCTACTGCAGAAGACTCTCTTATTACAGAGCAGAATCTTTCAGAGCTATTAGCACACATCAAAAAGTTAAAACCCCATTATCAAGAGGTGATCAATTTGAGATACTTTCAAGAAATGAGCTACAAAGAAATGGCTAAAACACTTGAAGAACCCTTAAGCAATGTAAAAGTTAAGCTCCTACGTGCACGCCGATTACTTTCAGACTTAATTGAGAAAAAATCAAATTTTAAATGAAAAATCTTCTCAGACAATTGGGTCCAGGTCTCTTGTTTGCGGGTGCAGCAATTGGGGTCTCCCATCTGGTACAATCCACGCGATCTGGTGCTGATTACGGTTTTGGTCTGGTATGGGCTTTGGTTCTTATACATATTATAAAATACCCGTTTTTTCAGTATGGCCCACGATATGCCGCAGCGACGGGCACAAGTTTATTAGACGGCTATCGTAAGCTTGGTAAGATTGTTTTAATCTTCTATTTTATAATTAATTTGCTTACCATGTTTACTATTCAAACCGCTGTAACTATCGTTACTGCCGGTATTGCGACCTATATTTTTGGCATAGATTGGGATATTACCACCTGGAGTCTAATAATAACCACTATTTGCGCAACACTTCTCTTACTGGGTAAATACAGTTTTCTAGATAATTTGATGAAAGTTATCGTAATCACATTAACTATTAGCACATTAATCGCCGTTTCAATTGCAGGGTTTGAACCGCATCAGCAAGTGGCATTTACTCAAGTATTACCTACAGATGCAGCAGGCATTGCTTTTCTTATAGCTTTTATGGGCTGGATGCCCGCACCACTAGATATCTCAATCTGGCATTCGCTCTGGTCATTAGAGAAAGCCAAAGAAGGAACACTTACCAGAAAATCTGCTGTTTTTGATTTTAATATTGGTTTTCTGGGTACGATAATCGTTGGGACGTGTTTTGTAGGTTTGGGAGCTCTTGTGATGCACAATAGTGGCATAGAATTTAGTGGAAGTGGCGTCCTGTTTGCTAAGCAACTCATAGATATGTATACCGGTAGTCTGGGTAATTGGGCATTTTTTCTAATAGGTATCGCAGCACTCACCACAATGTTTAGCACCACGCTCACCACATTAGACGCTTCACCTAGAGCCATGTCGAGAACCTTAGAATTAATAAGCGATAAAACGATTAAAGGAAGTTATACCACCTGGCTTTTAATTCTCATATTAGGAACCAGCTGCATCTTATTCTTTCTTACCAGTGAGATGGGTAAGCTGGTTGAAATAGCTACTATACTTTCGTTTTTAACCGCTCCGTTTTTTGCTATTGCTAACTTCTTTGTGATGAATAGTAAAGCAGTTCCTCAAAAAGACAGACCTGGTAAACTTTTAAATGTATTTAGTATCGTAAGTATTATTTTATTAATTGCGTTCAGCATCTGGTATTTGAGCACTTTATAAATCAACTCTTTTTTCGGTCTTCTCTGCGCGTACGTATGGGCGCGTTTTCAATTACTGTAGAAAGCACAATATGGGTTTTAGTCTCCCCATAAGTTATGAGCTTATCTATGAATTCTTCAAGATGAAATTGATCAAAGAGTACTACTTCTAATAAAATATTCTCGTTACCGGTAATGCGATAGCAATTGAGCACTTCGCTAAACTCATGCACTTTCTCTAAAAAGGGTTTAAGACGTCCCATGAAAGCGCGTAGCGTGATTATGGCTTTTAACTGATGACCTGATTCAAAATGAGATATTTCGGCTTTATAACCTACTAATATACCTGCATCTTCCATTTTACGTATTCGCTCTGCAACAGCAGGTGATGTAATTCCTACCGCACGCCCTAAAGCACTGTTGCTAATACGTGCATTTTTCTGCAGTGTTTGTAAAATTTTCCAGTTGGTTGAATCTATATGCATTTTTAAATAAAATGGGGTTATTTTCTTTAAATATTAAAGTAAATATAACTTAAAACTTTAAAATCTATATATATTAATCTATGAATACTGCTAAATTTGGAACACAATTAAGCTATGTCATCAACACCTAGAAATACACGTTTATACAATCAAGCAATTGAAATCCTGAGACTTTCGCGCTCAATTTCAAATTACCTGATATATGATCTTGCTCCCTTAGAATCTAACGGAAGTGAGAATCCCTACGTTTATTTTACAGGCGACATTGTACGGCATTCAGATTCTTTAGCACCCGAGATCATTAAGGCAGAAAGTCAGACTTTTCAAGATGATCGTCTTAAATATGCTGCATCTTTAGAGCGTCTTACTGCTAGTTTATATGCCACCTGCGAACGCCTGGAGCGTGCTGAAAGCAGCGGTAAAGATTTTGTGCGTTTGCTGCGTACAGAAGTAAGAAAATTTAGAAAACTTCAGCACAAATGGATGATGACACTCTAGTCAAATCCTCTTTTTTAAGTATAAATTTTTATTGTAATTTAAAGTGTTATGTCCGCTTTCAAATAACAGGGCTACAATTCCTTTAATCTACAGTCATTAATCAATGACTTAAATCTTAATGTATGTCTTTAGAAGACAATTTTAATTCCTCTAATAACTATCAAAATTCGGCGCTTTACTTAAAAGCTACAGAAATATTGAAGTTAGCAAATAGAATTGCAGAGATTGCTGCGGCTTACGAGACAAGCTCAGAAGCGCAACTAGACCAGGAGATTTTAAGAAGTCAGGCCTTGTACATTAGAGGAGATGCTTCTGTGATTCCTTCGAAAATAGCCGGAGCATTTAATTGTGATCTTTACGACATTAAGATGGAAAAAGCCTGTCTAATTCGTAAATCTGCGCAGGATCTTGATACACATATGACCGGTTTAGAAATGTATGGCTTTAAAGAAACCGAATATTTAGACTTGTTGCGTAATGAAATTGAAGCCTTTAGAATTCTTTTTGCAGAGTGGGTAAAAACTTTTGATCCTTTTAATTACATGATAGACCGTTGGGGACTCTTTAATCCGCCGGGAGTTGATTACAACGATCCTGAAGTAGATGACGATGATTCCTTTGACCCTGACGATTTCAATTTTGAAGATTAAAAAATATTCAAGTTATACAATAACTATTTATTTAAATAATTAGTGCGTGTCCCTTCGGGTCAAGCTATACGTTGCAAGTCCTCACCTTTGCTAGCGCTTGGCTGTGGGCTTTACACTTCTATCCTTCACGCATTTTTTACCCTTAAATTGATAAAAAAAAGGCCTCACAGTTTTTCACAACTATGAGACCTTTTACAATGCGTATATGCTGGTTAATTCCAGATTCGCTAATGCGATTATAACTATCGCTTACATATTTCTTCTATACTGCCCGCCTACTTCAAAAAGAGCATTTGTAATCTGCCCTAATGAACAGATTTTAGTAGCTTCCATCAGCCTTTCAAACATATTTTCATTTTGAATTGCTGCCTCCTGAACGCTTTTTAAAATCGCTTCTGCATCATTCTCATAAGCTTTATGCAGATTAGTAAGTGTTGCAATCTGTGCTTGCTTTTCTTCTTCGGTAGCGCGTATTACTTCCATAGGTTTTACAGTAGGCGAACCTTTACTACTTAAAAATGTATTTACACCTATAATCGGAAATTCACCATTGTGTTTAAGCGTTTCGTAATACAAACTCTCTTCTTGTATTTTACTTCGCTGATACATTGTTTCCATAGCGCCTAATACTCCGCCACGTTCTGTAATACGATCAAATTCCTGCAAAACAGCTGCTTCAACCAGATCAGTCAATTCTTCAATAATAAACGCTCCCTGAATAGGATTTTCATTTTTAGTAAGACCTAATTCTTTATTGATTATTAGCTGAATTGCCATTGCCCGACGCACACTTTCTTCGGTAGGTGTAGTAATCGCCTCATCGTAGGCATTTGTATGCAGTGAATTACAATTATCATAAATCGCATACAAAGCCTGAAGTGTGGTACGTATATCATTAAAATCTATTTCCTGCGCATGCAACGAGCGACCTGAAGTTTGAATGTGGTACTTCAGCATTTGCGCTCTTGAATTCGCTCCATATTTATATTTTAAGGCTTTTGACCAGATTTTACGAGCTACACGACCTATAACCGCATATTCAGGATCAACACCGTTACTAAAGAAAAAAGATAGGTTAGGACCAAATTTATTGATATCCATACCTCTGCTTAGATAATACTCTACATAGGTAAACCCATTAGCAAGGGTAAAAGCTAATTGTGTAATAGGGTTTGCTCCTGCTTCAGCAATATGGTATCCAGAAATAGAAACCGAATAGAAATTACGTATCTGATTTTCAATAAAATATTCCTGCACATCACCCATTAAACGCAATGCAAATTCCGTAGAAAAAATACAAGTGTTTTGCGCCTGATCTTCCTTCAATATATCTGCCTGTACAGTACCACGCACCTGCTGAATCGTTTCTGCTTTTAATTTTTCATAAACCTCCTTAGGCAATACCTGATCTCCTGTTACTCCCAGAAGCATCAACCCTAAACCATTATTTCCTTCAGGAAGTTCGCCGTGATACACAGGACGATCTAGACCATTCTTCAGATAAATAGCCGCAATAGTTTTTTCTACCTCATCTTCTAGATCATGCTCCTTTATATATTTTTCACAACTTTGATCTATCGCTGCATTCATAAAAAAGCCCAGCAACATAGGTGCGGGACCATTTATCGTCATACTCACTGAAGTCATTGCGTTTGACAAATCAAAACCAGAATACAGTTTTTTAGCATCATCAAGACAGCAGATAGAAACGCCTGCATTCCCTATTTTCCCATAAATATCAGGACGGTGATCGGGGTCATTGCCATAAAGTGTCACACTGTCAAAAGCAGTCGAAAGCCTTTTTGCAGGCAATCCCATACTTACATAATGAAAACGACGATTAGTCCGTTCAGGACCACCTTCGCCTGCAAACATTCGCGTAGGATCTTCTCCTGTACGCTTAAAAGGATACAAGCCAGCCGTATAAGGAAATTCACCTGGTACATTTTCTTGTAGGACCCATCTTAAAATATCTCCCCAGGCTTGATACTTGGGTAATGCTATTTTTGGGATGTCAGAATGAGACAACGATTTTGAATGTGTCTCAATCTTAATTTCTTTATCGCGTACTTTGAAACTATAAATAGGCTCTTTGTACTTATTTACTTTGTCTGCCCAGCCAGTGATTACTTCCCAATTATACGGGTCAAGATCCATTTTTACCTTATCAAACTCTGCTAAAAGAAGCTTTGCTAAATCTGAATCTGTACCGCTATCATCTAAAACTAAACCTGCTTTATCTAACTGCGGAGTCACACCGGTAACCGTATCTAAGGTTTTAAAAATACCATATAACTTTTGAGCAACCTCTGCTTGATCTATTGCTGTTTTATCATATGCACGATTACTTTCTGCAATCTCAGATAAATAGCGTGTACGCGCCGGTGGAATTACAAATATCTTTTCAGACATTTCGTCTGTAATCTCAAAACTACTTCTTAACTCTGTTTCAGTCTTAGCTACCAACTCATCCATTATAGATTTATAAAGTTGGTTCATTCCCGGATCATTAAACTGGGATGCTATGGTTCCAAAAACAGGTAAGTCATCTTGATGGGTTTCCCACAATTGATGATTACGCATATATTGTTTTTTAACATCACGCAGCGCATCAAGTGCTCCCCGTTTGTCAAATTTATTTATGGCAACCAGATCTGCAAAATCAAGCATGTCAATTTTTTCAAGCTGTGTTGCAGCTCCAAACTCGGGTGTCATTACGTATAAAGAAACCGAGCTATGGTCTAAAATTTCGGTATCGCTTTGCCCTATTCCGCTGGTTTCTAAAATAATTAAATCGTACTCAGCCGCCTTTAAAACCTCAACAGCTTCCTGTACGTGTTTAGAAAGTGCCAGATTGCTTTGACGCGTAGCTAACGAACGCATATAAACACGAGGAGAATTAATAGCGTTCATACGTATACGGTCTCCTAAAAGTGCTCCTCCGGTTTTTCGTTTTGAAGGATCTACTGATATTATACCTATAGTTTTCTCTGGGAAATCTACCAGAAACCTGCGTACTAGCTCATCTACTAACGATGATTTACCAGAACCACCTGTTCCTGTAATTCCTAAAACCGGTGTTTTTGATTCTTTGTTTTTTTCATGAATTAAATCAAGTGTTGGCTTCGCAACCTCAGGATAGTTTTCTGCAGCAGAGATAATACGGGCAATAGCCGTGTCGTTTTGAGCACTCAACTTATCAAACTCTCCATTTAAAGAATCTCCCAGCGCATAATCTGACTGCATTACCAGATCATTAATCATACCCTGTAATCCCATTTCACGACCATCATCTGGAGCGTAAATACGGGTTACCCCATAATTCATTAATTCTTCAATCTCTTCCGGCAGAATTACGCCGCCGCCGCCGCCAAATATTTTAATATGCCCTGCACCTTTTTCGCAAAGCAAATCATACATGTATTTAAAATACTCATTATGCCCTCCTTGATAAGAAGTAAGTGCAATCGCGTGTGCATCTTCTTGTATAGCGGTATTTACAACCTCTTCAACACTACGATCGTGCCCCAGGTGTATTACCTCAACTCCGGTAGTTTGTATGATGCGACGCATTATATTTATAGCCGCATCATGCCCATCAAAGAGCGAAGCTGCTGTTACAATACGTACTTTATGATTAGGCTTATATGGTGTTATTTGTTTCATTCGTAATATTTGACTTTAAAACTGGTACTAATTTAAATAAATGACAACAAAGACCGCTTTATTTTGTGTTATTTATATAATAATTTGACACATATTTTTCTAGATTAGCTTTAATCTAGCTTGATAAATTATGCAGAAAATTACACTTTTAATTAATTGCCCCGATCGCAAAGGTATTGTAACCACAATTACCCAATATATACTTGAACTAAGTGGAAATATTGTTTATCTCGATCAACACGTAGACAGACAACAAAGCGTGTTTTTTATGAGACTTGAGTGTGAGTTTGACCACGCAGATTTTACAATTACGGAATTTGAAAATCAGTTTGCGGCAAAGTTTGAAGAGGATTACCAGCTCACGTATCAGCTGTACGATGCTCTGTATAAACCGAAACTTGCTTTATTTGTTTCAAAATACGACCATTGCCTCTATGATCTTTTAGGCCGAAATGCTTCAGGTGAACTCGAAGTAGAAATACCTTTAATTATAAGCAATCATAAAGATCTTGAGGTTGTGGCAAAGCGATTTGACATTCCTTTTAAATACATTCCCGTTACTAAAGACACAAAAGCGCAAGCCGAAGCTGAACAGATACAAGCCATACGGGATCATAATATTGATCTTATTATTTTAGCTCGCTATATGCAAATTATATCTGACGATTTTGTTTCTAACTTTAAACATCAGATTATAAATATTCATCATTCCTTTTTACCGGCATTCATTGGCGCTAAACCCTATCACGCTGCCTTTGAGCGCGGTGTAAAAATTATAGGAGCCACCAGTCATTATGTGACCGCAGATCTTGACGAAGGCCCCATTATCGAGCAGGAAATCGTACGTGTTTCTCACGTACATTCGGTACAGGATTTTATATTGAAAGGTCGAGACTTAGAGAAAATTGTTTTAGCCAGAGCCATAAAAGCACATATAGAACATAAAGTACTGGTCTACGGAAACAAGACTGTTATTTTTTCTTGACCAGCTAGTCATAGACGGCTTATGCGCGTGGTATTACCCATAAAAGGAAGTGACCCTCGGTGCTTTTCCATTTTAAAATTAACCAAGAAAAACCTAACTTAACTCCATGAAAAAAATAATTGCATTAGTTGCCGTACTCTTTTTAAGCGGATGCGCAGAACTACAATCTGTAGTAAATAATTTGCCCAATCAGGTAGGTGTAGACAATACAACTATAGCGAGCGGTTTACGTCAGGCTTTAGATTTTGGTATAGATAAACAAGTAACAAAACTTACGCAGGAAAATGGTTTTTATGGGAACTCGTTAGTAAAAATTCTACTGCCTGAAGAATTGCAAAAAGTAGATAACACATTACGCAGTGTTGGCCTTGGAAGCTTGGCAGACGAAGGTTTAAAAGTATTAAATCGTGCTGCTGAGGATGCTGTAGGAACAGCGACTCCCATATTTATAGATGCAGTAAAAGGAATCACGTTTAATGACGCTAAAAACATCTTGTTAGGAGCAGACAATTCTGCAACCTCCTATTTAGAGAATAAAACAAATACCGCATTATATGCACAGTTTAATCCTATTATTAAAGAATCATTTAATAAAGTAGGAGCAGATAAGATCTGGAGCAACCTTATTACAAAATACAATGCGTTACCGCTTACTAATGATGTTAACCCAGATCTAACAGATTATGTGACAAACCAGGCGCTTAAAGGGGTTTATACTATGATTGCTTTAGAAGAAAAAGATATTAGAACAAACGCTGCCGCACGTACCACTACGTTACTTCAAAAAGTATTTGCACTACAAGATTAATCTTATGACAAAACCTTTAAAAATAGTTGTAGCAGGACCTATTCCTAGAGATACCATCTCAACCTATGAGAATGATATTATTATGCGTTACGGCTGCGTAACACATCCTGTTATTGCCCTTTCAAAACTTTTAGATAGTGAAGGAACCGTTACTCCGGTTTCTAATATTCATAAAAAAGATCGTGAAGGCATTGCAACTGAATTTAAAGATTTTAAAAATATTGATCTCGCCGGAATTAATAGTAAAGAAGACCGTGGCACAGTAATTCTACTTGACTTTAAAGATCAAAATAACCGGGAAGAAAAACAGCTTGCCTGTATGAATCCTATACGCCCGAAGCATATCAAAAAGCATCTTGACGCAGATGCTTTTGTTTTTGTGCCTATTACAGATTTTGAGATAAGTTTAAGCACTTTAAAATATATTAAGAAACACAGCAAGGGCATAATTATTTTTGATGCACACGGCGCTACAACAGCGATGGATGTAAAAGGACACAGGCATCGTAAATTCTGGGTTGATCAGGATGAATGGCTCCCGTATATTGATGTCTTAAAAATGAATCTTGAAGAGTCACAATGCATGTCTTTCGCTAATGAATACGAGCACGAGATCCCATCTATATATGATGATAACGCCACCGGTCACTTAGATGATCTGGCAAAGTACGTTCTTAAAAAAGGCGTTTCCTTCTTTTATGTAACTATGGATTCTAGAGGCTGCATTTTATATCAGTTAGAAAATGGAAAACTTAAAAAAGACTGGATCGCATCAATTAAGGTAGCTAAAGTTGTAGACACAACCGGCTGCGGAGATTCTTTTGCAGGCGGACTCGCATATGGTTTTGCTAAATATAATGACCCAGTTAAAGCAGGACAATTTGCAAACATCCTAGGTGCCAGACGTACTCAGGGTAAAGACTGGGATGTTTTTAAAACGGCTCAGGAAACTGAAGAGATACGTATTTCTAATTACGGACTTTAGAAACTATATAAAGCCATCCACTGAGGTGGCTTTTTTAATTTAAAGATTTGAGTAGCTTTTCAAAATAATCAAATGCTTTTAAAAGCCTACTGCCGTACCAACTAAAATACTCCCCATCTACACAACTAATTTTAGCATCGGTAAAATTTTGAAATTCTTTAATATGTTGTTCTGTAAATGGAAATGGTTCTGAAGAAAGAAAAACCAATTCTGCGGTTTTCAATTCTGCATTTTCTATTTGTGGATAACGCCCCTCTTTAACTTCAAAGATATTTTTCAAATTTAACTCGTGTAAAAGCACATTTATAAAGTTGTCACGCCCTGCAACCATTAAAGGATTTTTCCAAATAAGATAGGCAACTTTGCGCTCTGGCAAATCAGCTGTTTTTCTTCGGAAAGCTTCGCGTTTACTCTTTATATCAAGAATAAAAGAAGCTGTTTTTTCTTGAATATTAAAGAGCGCTCCCAGATGAGAAAGAAAGACATACAAGTCTTCAAAACTATTTATATCTGATACATATACAGGTGCTAAAGCCTCACAGGTCTTAACAATATCAATTGTGTTTTCTTCTTTATTACAGAGAATAAAATCAGGATTTAAAGCGGCTATTTTATGTTTATGAATGGTTTTAGTACCTCCAACAACTGTTTTTTCGGTTCTTAAGTTGTGAGGATGTACGCAGAACTTAGTAACACCTACAAGGAATTCACCAAGACCTAAATCTACTAAGAGTTCAGATAAACTAGGTACTAAACAAATAATACGTTGAGGCGGTTCTTGTATTTGAATGAGACGCCCTAATTGATCTTTCATAGCGCCAAAATTATGCGTTTAGCTTAACTTTTGAAGATGAACGGACATTTGTTCCTGCAATCTCTTTGCTTCAGCGTTTGCAGTCTCTGCAAAGTCTTCTTTGGTAGAAGCATAAATAATTCCGCGAGATGAGTTTATAAGAAGCCCCGCATTAGCGTTAGCTCCATATTTAAAAACGTCATCAACACTTCCACCTTGCGCTCCTACACCGGGAACTAACAAAAATGCGTCTGGTATTATTTTACGAATTTCTGCAAGATATTCTGCCTTAGTCGCGCCTACTACATACATTAATCGGTCACTATTTTCCCAGGTTTTAGAAGTCTCAAGCACTTTTTTATAAAGTTCTACCCCATCTACTTTCTGGGTTTGAAAATCAAATGCCCCGGGATTAGATGTGAGGGCGAGCATGATTGTAAACTTTCCGGCAAATGCCAAAAAGGGCTCAATAGAATCTTTACCCATATAAGGAGCGGTAGTAACCGAATCGAAGCCTAAATCCTCAAAAAAGGCTTTAGCGTAACGGCTAGAAGTATTACCTATGTCGCCACGCTTAGCATCTGCTATTGTAAAAATTTCAGGGTAGTTTGTATTGAGATAATTGATGGTTTTCTCAAGTGACTGCCATCCTGATATACCGTATGCCTCATAGAAAGCCGTATTGGGCTTGTAGGCAACAGTATACTGATGCGTTGCGTCTATAATTGCTTTATTAAACTCAAAAATAGGATCTTCTAGAGTCAGTAAATGTTTCGGTACTTTATCTAAATCTGTATCCAGACCTACACAAAGCACCGATTGTTTCTTTTTTATCTGATCTATAAGTTGCTGACTATTCAAAGGAGTTTATTTTCTAATTAAAATTACAGATTAGATTGCATCGCCACCTTCGGCTAATTTCTCTGTATTACTCACAAGCTGAAGCTCATCAATAATTCGTTGAATATCGCCGTCTATAATATTTGATAGATCATAAAGCGTAAGGTTTATACGGTGATCTGTAACACGACCCTGAGGATAGTTATAGGTACGTATTTTTGCACTACGATCTCCACTGGTTACCATAGATCCACGCTTTAAAGCATCTTCTTCCTGCTTTTTAGCAAGTTCCATATCGTATAAACGAGAGCGAAGAACTTTAAAGGCTTTCTCTTTGTTCTTGTGTTGAGACTTCTGATCCTGACATTGTGCTACTAAACCGGTAGGTAAATGCGTCAAACGCACCGCAGAGTAGGTAGTGTTTACAGACTGACCTCCTGGACCTGACGAACAGAAAAAATCGATTCGCACATCTTTAGGATTTATTTCAACATCAAATTCTTCTGCTTCTGGAAAAACCATTACAGTAGCCGCACTAGTATGTACACGACCTTGAGTTTCGGTTTGTGGTACACGCTGAACTCGGTGAACACCAGCTTCAAAACGTAACGTACCATAAACATCTTCTCCCGTTACTTCTACCTGAATTTCTTTAAAACCGCCACTTGTACCTTCGCTGTAGTCTATAGTACTGGTTTTCCAACCTTTACTCTCGCAGTACTTCATATACATACGATAAATATCTCCTGCAAAAATACTCGCTTCGTCACCACCGGTTCCTGCTCGAATTTCCATCACTGCATTCTTAGAATCTTCAGGATCTTTAGGAACCAGCATAAATCTAATTTTCTCCTCTAAAGCCGGAACAGCCTCTTCTGCCTCTTCTAACTGCATCTTTGCCATCTCCGTCATTTCAGGATCACTACCATCGGCAATAATCTCTTTAGCCTCGTCTATGCGCTGTATATGCTTAATATAGTTGTCACGCTCATCCATTATGGCGCGCAAATCTTTATATTCTTTATTGAGCTCTACATAACGCTTCTGATCAGAAATAATATCTGGCTGAATAATAAGATCACTTACTTCGTCAAAGCGTTGTTTTATAAAGTTTAATCGTTCTAACATGAGAAATTTTAATTGCCTGCGAATTTACGCAAAAAAATAAGGGTTGTATAGCAATTTTAATTAATGAATAATCAAAGAATGCGTATTTGTAAAATTTAAGTTTAAATGTTATTTAAAATTTACAGTAGCTCGTCTTTGAGACTCAGTTCTTTTTGACGCAATGTTGTATTTACTGCATAATTGGTAAGAAGAATTAACCCCAAAATATAGAATAATCGTACACCAATATAAAGATTATATAAATCCATATAATAGGCAAAGCAACACAAAGCATCAGATAGCATAAACGAGAAAACACTAAACGAAAAGATTAGCGACCTTAAATTACCCAATCTATAATGGTAGTAAATGGCAATAAATAATAAGAATATTATGCTGGTTCCCATACTGTAGAAGAAGTAGGTTGTTGCAGAACCTGTAAAATTTTCCTGCACTAAAGTCTCTAATAAAATTAGTATGAAGAAACTAGCAATCGCAAATAAAAATAACGAAAGTATTGAGGGGAGTTGTACCCTATACGTACGAAGATTTCTAGCCTGCTTAATAATTAAAATAGAATAGGCTAAAAAGCCAAAAACAAAATAAAGATAGGTACTCATCTGCGACTCGTAGTAGATTGAGAAATAATCTCTAATTATAAAAGCCGTAATTGCAAAAAAGAAGAATAGGTTATGTTTTGGAAGTAAAAAAAGATAATACAAGAGAATAATTACAGAGGAAATAAGGCGCAAATATCGTGTTGTAATTACTGGCAAATAAATCACCGAAAGCACGTTGCAAATAATCAAAAACCCACCCAAGTAAACCAATTTGTTTAACCAGGTAGATTTCTTTTTAAGTTCATTTGCTGCACAATTCACTCCCATCTATAATAATTCTATTAGATATGGATTCCTTCTAACCTCAATTTAAGCTATTTACAAATATTAAGTGTTGCTCTATACACTCAATTATTAAAAAACGTACATTTTAAACAATAAACTACTCCTGAAGAGATATAAAATCTACCTCTTCCGTTGCTGCACCTTTAATATTGAGACCAAAGTTTACCAATAACGCCATACTTAAAATAAACATTGTACGATCTAAATAATACAATCCTTGCAAATCAATATAGTAAGCTAAACATGACGCAATATCTGATGCTACAAAACAAAAAACCATCATTAAAAAAAGTAGGGAACGCATGCTATTTAATCTATGGTTGTAATAGTAGGCTGATAGAATAAGGGTAATTAGAGAAACACCATATAGATAAAATAAAAGAAGCTCTAAATTATTGTTTACGTGGTTTGAAACAATATTTCCTAATTCAAATAATATAGTTCCATTTGCAACAACCAGTAACAAACCAAAAATAACAGCAAAAAGACTAAACCTGGTACCTCTAAAGAAAGGGACTCTATCTAATACGAGCAAGAAATAACCCAATGTAGCAAATGTCATATAGGTCTCTGCACCCCAGGAAACTTCAAAAAATTGGTAAGCAATGTCACGTATTAGAAAAAAAAGGAATGCATAAATAACCCACACACTTTTAACATGCCGTCTGTAAAAATAAAAACCTATTAATATACTTAAAGAAAATAAACGTACAAGCCTGAAGGTATCTAACTCTAAAAAATGTGTTACAGCTAAATTAACAATTAGTAATACTACGGTTATTACCTCTAGCTTAAAATACTTACGAATTGAAAACACTTATCTTTTATTATTAAAAAAAAATTGACTTCAAATTAACATAATTATTTTTTAAAACTATCATTCTCTATATCTAATTATTTATGCTTTAAACAATTATAAAACAATGATAAATCTATAGCCATAAAATATAATTTCAAATCCTTTAAATTATTCAAAATAGATCGTTCTCAATTCTATTCTCTTCTGAAATAAGTGATGGTCTAACTAAAAAATTTATAAGCAAAACTAAAGCTATAATATAGAAAACCCCTGTGATTAAAAAAAGTGGATTTACTCCTAAATAGTAACCAAAATATGAAGATACGTCAGAAATCATTAAGCTAAATATTGCAAAAGAAAAGACGAGTGCCCTAAGACTACCCATTCTGTAGTAATAATATATAGAAAGCAAAATGAGAACTATAATACTTGTACCAAAAAAGTAGAAATAATAAATTACAATAGATCCTTCAGAGGCATCACCAATTAAATATTTCAGATTAAATAAAATTATAAAACATGCAAGGGTGAATAAACCAGTTGCGATAATAGATGGAGCCTCAAACTTCAAATGCATTAAATTTTTTAATTGTTTAAAAAAAAGTAGCAAGTACGCAACAGTTCCTAAACCAAAATAAAAGAATACCCCTAGATTAGCTTCGTAATAAATTGCGCAAACATCTCGCATCCAAAAAAAAATCAATGCCAAATGGAATATTTTTTTTCCTTTTTTAAATCGTATCAAATAAAACCCTATGAGTACAGTAGCGTATAGAATTCGTACTAAACGCGCTGTGAATAGTGAAGTATAGAGAATCGTTGAACAACTTAGCACCGCTGATACAAGAGCGAGGTACACTATATATCTTAATGAATTATAATCTTGTGTAGAACTATCTCGCATAAACAAAACTTACAATTATAAAATCTTAAGACTAAATACAAGTATTATCGATATATAAAAAGATATACTTAAAATAAATATTTATGATTAAATAAATTTCTTACAAATGTAAACTACAGACGAACAAATTTAAAAGGATTTTAGCTATATTGAATTAAAGAATTTTGTAAAAACAAAAAAGAGATAAACATCCTATATTGGATATTTATCTCTTTTTTTTAGTGACCTCGGAGGGATTCAAACCCCCAACCCTCAGAGCCGAAATCTGATGCGCTATTCAGTTGCGCCACGAGGCCATTTTTCCGCGAAAGCGTAAACTCTTAAGCTAATTTTTTTCTTACAATTGTTGATATTGTTTTACCGTCTGCTTTCCCGGCAAGCTCTTGAGATACTAACCCCATAACCTTACCCATATCTTGCATACCAGTAGCTTCTGTTTGTTCTATAACAGCTATCACAACTTTTTCAATTTCTTCTTCACTAAGTTGTTCTGGCAAAAACTGTTCAATAACAGCCGCTTGAGCTAGCTCTTCTTGTGCCATTTCTGCACGATCTTGCTCTATATAAATCGCAGCACTGTCTTTACGCTGTTTTACTAACTTTTGAAGCATTTTAATCTCTTCCTCTTCAGATAACTCTGCATTTGCCCCACTTTCTGTCTGAGCAGTCAAAATTGCAGATTTAATAGCACGTAAAGAAGCTAAAGCATTTTGATCTTTTGCTTTCATCGCAGTCTTCATAGCCGTCATTACATCTGTCTGTAAGCTCATAGTTTTCTGTTTTTCGGGAGTGCGAAGATAGCTATTATTATGTGTTATCCCCACTTTTTTTAAAGCTAAAAGATCTTCTAAATCTATAACTATTATTAAAATATAAAACCCTAACAGATATCTATTAGGGTTTTAAAGAAAGATTTATCTATATATTAATCAACATTATCGTGCAAGAAAGAATTGTTTCTTCTTAACTGTATTTCGTCGTTATCATCTTTACTCAAAGAGGTACGTGACAAACTAGAATTAGAACTTGGATTTTGACTTAAATCAATACCCTGTCTTTTATAAGCTGGTTGTCTTTCAATCTCGTCTATACGCGATTGATTATTTTGAAACTTATAGTTAAACTCTTTCATCATACGTTTACGCTCTGCAGCGCGCTCAGTAAGCAGTTCTGATATAGGAGTATTCATGGGATTTTCATCCTCTTCATTTACTTCTACTCGAGGTTTAGCTTCTACTGTTTTGCGTTCAAAAACTACAGGCTCTTCTTCTCTTTTTACAGGAGCTTGCGGTTTTACCGGTTGTTGTGGTTTTGCGCTATTTAAATGCTCTTCCATCTCCATATAATCATCAAGACTATAACGCTTCTCACCTTGTTCATTAACTTCGGTAACTGAAACGATCTCGACAGGATTATTAACTTCAATATCATTAACATCATCGCTTAAGCTGTAAACAATCTCCTTTTCTTTAGTATCAGTCTTAGATTCTGGAGTAATTTGTTTTGGCTTATCATTAAGAGGAAGATCAAATGATAGTGTAAACTGCTCTTCTTCTTCAAAAAGGTTTACCTGAGTATCTCTTGTAGGTTTCTCAACACTTACAATTTTAAAATCCATATCAACATCTTCCTGCTCAGATTCTAGAACAGAATAGTCTAAAACTTCTTCATAAATAACCTGAATATTACGGATAAGATCTGTTGTAGAGATTAAATCCATTTTTGGCTTCTCAACCTCTTTCTTGCTTTGATTCACCATTAAATCTATAGGGTCATCACTATCATCAAGGGTATGTACGATAGGTTTCTTCTCTGGTTCTGCAGCTTCTTTAGGAGCAGGAGCATCAAAATTTAAGCGCGTACCGGTACTCTTTGGAGATAGCTCGTGCTGTGCACGTTGCTCGTCTTCAAGAGTATGAATAATTTTCTTTGTTTCGGTATTTACGATTTCATTCTGCTGCTCTACATTAAAACCCGTGGCAATTATAGTTACAGAGATTGCATCACCCAGGCTTTCTTCTTCACCTACACCCATAATAATGTTAGCACTGTGGCCAGCCTCATCCTGAATGTGATCGTTGATTTCCCCAATCTCATCTATTGTAATTTCTTCGGTACCAGAAACGATAAGCAACAATACGTTTTGAGCACCAGTAATTTTATTATCGTTTAATAATGGAGAGTCTAATGCTTTTCTAATGGCATCCTGAGCACGACTGCCACCACTTGCATTTGCACTACCCATTATGGCAGTTCCACTATTACTTAATACGGTTTTTGCATCTCTAAGGTCAATGTTTTGGGTATAGTGATGTGTTATTACTTCTGCTATACCACGTGATGCAGTAGCAAGTACTTCATCTGCTTTACTAAAACCAGCTTTAAAACCAAGATTACCATAAACCTCACGCAGCTTGTTATTGTTAATTACAATAAGTGAATCTACGTGACTGCGTAAACGCTCAACACCTAATTGAGCTTGCTCATTACGCATTTTTCCTTCAAATTGAAATGGGATTGTTACGATACCTACAGTAAGTACGTCTAGCTCTCTGGCCATTTTTGCAATGACAGGAGCAGCACCGGTACCTGTACCACCACCCATTCCGGCCGTGATAAAGATCATTTTTGTGTTGGTTCCCAACATTCTTTTGATGTCTTCAGAGCTTTCTATAGCCGCTTTCTCACCTACATCAGGATTTGCACCAGCGCCAAGACCTTCTGTAAGGCTTACACCAAGTTGAATGCGTATAGGCACCGGACTATTTTCCAGAGCTTGCGAGTCTGTGTTACAAACTACAAAATCAACCCCATTTATTCCCTGACTAAACATATGGTTAATGGCATTACTACCACCACCTCCTACACCAATTACCTTGATGACGTTGCTCTGATTTTTTGGTAAATCAAACGAAATGTTTTCAAAATCTGTGTTGCTCATAATATATCGTTTTACCGGTTTATTAGTTGGATGTTTTTCTTTTTCAATTCTTTATTCTGCATTATCTAAGAAATCCTTGAACTTTTCTGCCCAGGTATCAAAGATGCTTTTGCGTATTTTCTTCTCTTTGGGTTGCTCAATCTCTTCATCATCTTGATCAAGTTGTACTTCTGGCTCTTCTACAGGCACCTCCTCTTCTACAATTGCTGTATCCTGTTGTGCTTCGGGCTCATTTTGGCGATGCTCAAGACTATTCATTACAAGACCTACAGCAGTTGCATACAAGGGACTTGTGGTCTCAGAATCACTATCACCTGCTAAATGCTCGTTAGGATAGCCAATACGCGTATCCATCCCAGTGATGTATTCTACAAGTTGCTTTAAATGTTTAAGCTGGGAGCCACCTCCTGTTAAAACAATACCAGCAATTAGTTTTTTCTTTTGCTCCTCGTGACCATAATTTTTAATCTCGAGATATACCTGCTCAACGATCTCTACGACGCGTGCGTGAATGATCTTAGATAAGTTTTTAAGCGTAATTTCTTTAGGCTCTCTACCGCGTAATCCAGGTATAGAAACAATCTCGTTGTCTTTATTTTCTCCCGGCCACGCAGAACCAAACTTAATTTTAAGAAGCTCTGCCTGCTTTTCAATAATACTGCAGCCCTCTTTAATATCTTCAGTAATCACATTACCTCCAAAAGGAATTACGGCTGTATGTCTAATGATACCATCTTTAAAAATGGCAAGATCTGTTGTACCTCCACCAATATCTATTAAAGCCACACCTGCTTCTTTTTCCTCCTGACTTAATACCGCATTCGCGGAAGCTAAAGGCTCTAAAGTAATTTTATCAAGATTAAGACCGGCACTTTTTACACAACGGCCTATGTTGCGTATGCTACTAACCTGACCTACAACCACGTGAAAATTTGCTTCGAGTCTGCCGCCATACATCCCAATAGGCTGTGTGATCTCGGCTTGACCGTCTACTTTATATTCTTGTGGAAGCACGTGAATGATCTCTTCTCCCGGAAGCATTACCAGTTTATGTACCTGATTGCACAGCATATCTATATCTCGAGGCCCTATAACCTGATCTGCGTCTGCGCGGGTTATGTAATCGCTATGTTGCAAACTACGTATGTGTTGCCCAGCAATACCTACGACTACATCTTCAATCTTCATGCCAGACACACTCTCTGCTTCCTGCACCGCCTGCTGAATAGACTGTATGGTTTGTGTAATGTTATTTACAACACCCCTATGCACACCAAGACTTTTAGATTTTCCGATTCCCAGAATTTCTAATTTATGATATTCGTTATAACGACCTATCATAGCGACAATCTTGGTAGTACCAATGTCTAATCCTACTGCTATGTCTTTCTGCTCCATAACTTAAAATTTTGTCCCAACTACCTGCCCTTTAAACCGCAGATCTATATTTTTATATACGGTGAGACTATTGTCTTTAATCGCCTTTTGATAAAAAGCTTTATAGTTTGCAAACTTGCTTTGCAAATCTTTAATCTTTCCTAAACTGATGTTATAGTTTAACACCCGAGGCGTTAAACTATAGTCTCCATTTTGATTTCGGCTTATACCTATCACTTGCGTTGCAAGTAAATCGTCTTGCTGTAAATATTTTAATAAAGGGTAAACCTCTCCTATCTGCTCTTTTGAAACTCCTTCAATTAAGGGTACTCGAGCAGAATAATTAGATGATAAGGGCATTGCTACACCTTGCTCATCTATATAATACGGTTTTTGTGCCTGCACGCGACCTAGTGGTTTTCGTTGCCTAACCGTTGCACCTAAAACCCCATCTAAGGTTAGGTAAACATCTGCATCAGAAATCATTGCGTGCGAATCTAGCGTTGCCTCTAAATTTTTCAAAACTAGAATATCTTTAGGCTGTCCCTCCAGAGGTTTTCCATTTTGTATCAACAATTTATCAACCGTTTCTGCAGTGATAAAAAGATTTGCTCCGGCTTCAAAATTCACCTTTACCTCCTTGATTTTTCGGTCTGCATTACGCTTGTGCGAAAATGCAACTAAAAACAGCGTTATTAGCACTAAACCGATCATACGTATGTAAAACCACCCTATTTTCATCTGCTGAATTTTTTAGTGATTTTTAATATCTCTTCTCCAATATCGCCGGCTCCCATCATTACTTTAATAGTTGCCTTAGACTCTCTCATTTTTACCTCAAGCTCATTCTTACTCACGAGCTGTTTTCTAGGACTGGTAACTAGATTAATTAATTCTTGAGAATTTACTCCCACTATTGGCTCTTCGCGAGCAGGATAAATATCTAGTAAAAGTAATTCGTCAAACTGAGATAAACTGCGTGCAAACTCCTCCATAAAATCGCGGGTACGACTGTAAAGATGTGGTTGAAAAACAGCTAAAACCCGTCTGTTAGGATACATCTCGCGTACGGCATCATGCACTGCATCAATTTCTGTAGGATGATGTGCATAATCATCAATAAGCACGTGTTCTGCTGTATTTATTCTATACTTAAATCTGCGATTAACCCCTTTAAATGCGAATAGCGCTTTGGCGAGCTTTTCGGCAGGGCAGCCGTATTTTAAAGCCATCGCCAAAGCTGTTATCGCGTTAGACAAGTTATGTCTACCAGGCAGGTTAAGCGCCAAATCTTTAAGCAAACCATCAGGATGTTTTAGATCAAAATGATACGCTCCGTTTTCTATATTTACATTTATTGCTGTATATACAGCGTCATCTTCAATTCCTACTGTAATACCTGTTAAAGGCAAGCCATTGGCTACAAAGAGTATTCCGTCTTCTTTTACCTGTGCTGCAAAATCTCTAAAACTTTGCTGTAGGGTTTCTGCATCTCCATAAATATCGAGATGATCAGCATCCATAGACGTAATGGCAGCAATATTAGGATAAAGCTGCATAAATGAGCGATCAAACTCATCTGCCTCTACCACAACAATCTCTTCTCCCTGCTGTATTAAATTACTTTGATAATTTTCTGCGATGCCACCTAAAAATGCGGTTACCGGCAATTCACAAGCTGCCATTAAGTGGCCTAACATAGCACTTGTGGTCGTCTTACCGTGAGTACCTGCGACGGCTAGACAAAATTTCTCCTGAGTCAACATCCCCAGTACTTCTGCACGTTTTAAGATGTTGAAATTATACTGAATAAAAAATTGATAGCCCGCGTGATTCTTAGGCACCGCAGGTGTATAAACCACGAGTGTATGCTCTATATCTTTATATATAGAAGGAATCTCTTCTACCGAATCTTTAAACGTAATAGCAATACCTAATTCTTCTAATGAGGAAGTAATACCTGAAGGTGTTTTATCATAACCCGCAACGTTTTTACCTGCTGCTTTAAAATAACGAGCTAACGCACTCATACCTATACCGCCAATGCCGATAAAGTAAAAATTAGATATGTAGTTTAACTTATTCAATGCTCTTATTTTATTATTTATTAAGTAGCCTTTCTACTTCGTTTACAATTTTTTGAGTGGCCTCAGGCAATGCTAATTTTTTAAAATTTGAGCCCAAAACCTGCTGTCTGTCTTCATCTGAAACTAGCTTTGAAAATTCAGTTTTAAAAACTGTTGCCAGTTCGCTTTCCTTGATTAAAATCGCAGCGTCTTTAGCGACAATGGCTTCTGCATTTTTAGTTTGATGATCTTCTGCTACATTAGGTGATGGAATAAAAATCACAGGCTTTCCTACAAGTGCTAGTTCAGAAACAGATCCTGCACCTGCTCTGCTTATGATTACATCTGCAGCTGCATACGCTAAATCCATCTTATCAATAAAAGGTACAACCTGTACATTACTGGCAGTATTGTGTGTTTTATATTCTTCAAAATACATCTTACCGCATTGCCATAAAACCTGTACGTCTTTATCTAAAATAAATTGTAATTCCTGATCTATTAATTTATTTATTGCCCGAGCTCCTAAGCTCCCACCAAGAATTAGAAGAGTTTTTTTAGAGCTATCAAGCTTAAATTTTTCTAGTGCTTCATTTCGTTTAGAATCTATATCTAATAAATCCTGACGCACAGGATTACCTGTAATTACAATTTTTTGCTGCGGAAAGAATTGCTGCATATTTTCATAAGCTACACAAATCTTCTGCACTTTTTTAGCTAAAAGTTTATTGGTAATACCTGCAAAACTATTTTGCTCTTGAATTAATGCGGGTACTTTTAAACGTGTTGCCATCTCCAGTAACGGTCCGCTTGCAAAACCACCGGTTCCTATAACTGCATCAGGCTTAAACCTTCTAATTATCTTAGCAGACTTGAACAAACTACTCATTAATTTAAATGGAAACATTAAGTTTGACCAGGTGAGTTTACGTTGCAAACCTGCGATCCATAATCCTTCAATCGTATAGCCGGCTGCCGGTACTTTTTCCATTTCCATACGATCCTGAGACCCTACAAAGAGAAATTCCGCTTGCGGATATTTTTCTTTTAAAGCCTCTGCAATAGCAATAGCCGGGTAAATATGCCCGCCGGTTCCGCCACCTGATAGTATGAATTTATAGTTTTTCAAATCTTATTAATGTCTTTTAAATCGTTTCGCTTAAAATATCAAGCGGATTCATCTCGTCTTCTTCCTTAACTCGCACTTCATCTCGTTTTACACTTACGCTAAGTATAATGCCTATCGCTAAGCAGGTCATCCAGATTGAAGTACCACCACTACTTACAAGCGGCAATGTTTGTCCCGTAACCGGAAATAATTCTACAGCTACAGCCATATTAATTAATGCCTGAAATACAATAGGAATACCTACTCCTATAACAGCCAGTTTACCAAATACAGTTGGCGCTTTGTTAGCAATAACCAGTATTCTAAAAAGCAATAGTAAATACATTACTAAAAGCGTTAACCCGCCTATTAGACCAAATTCTTCAACAATTATCGCATAGATAAAATCTGAAGATGACTGGGGTAAAAAATTCTTCTGAATACTTTTGCCCGGCCCATACCTACAAGACCACCGGTTGCAATCGCTATTTTTGCTTTCTCAATCTGGTAATCACCCTCGCTGTCTTCATCATCAGAAAAACTGTCTATACGACTAATCCACGTATCAACGCGGTTAGGAAAAACTCCCGGAAATGCTTTTGCTGCGAGAATAAATAAAGTTAATGCGAGCAAACCTGTGGCTACAATAATCGATAAATATTTGATGGGATATCCTCCCAGAAAAACCAGCGTTAATACCATTACAAATATGATTGCAGTAGTAGAAAAGTTAGCCGGCAATATCATTCCTAAAATAAGCGCAACAGGCACCCAAAGCGGCAAAATACTCTCTTTAAAGGTGATTGTTTTATCCTTAATTCGAGAAAGATAGCGTGCTATATAAATCATCAATACAACCGAAGCCAGCGTAGAAGTTTGAAACGTAATCCCAACAAATGGCACTTTAATCCATCTACTGGCATTAGAGCCGTCTATCACCGTACCCTGAGCCATTGTAATTATCAAAAGAATAATTACGATAGGGATACCTATAATTGAGAGGCCTTTAAAATAATGCGAGGGCACTTTGTGTATGCCATAAATAATCGCAAAACCCAAAACCAAATGCATAAAATGACGTAATAAATATGGGAATGTATCCCCATTACCACCATACAAATAAGCAAGATTACTACTAGCACTAAATACCGGTAAAAAAGAAAACAACGCCAAAAATGCAGTGATAGCCCATATAGAGCGATCTCCTTTTAAAGTGGCAAATATGTTTTTTGATGTACTCAACTTAGCTTCTTAGTTTCTAATTAAAGATTCAGTTTTATAAATTTCTTACTGCATTTTTGAATTGTCTACCACGATCCTCGTAATTTTCAAACAAATCAAAACTTGCACAAGCTGGTGATAACAATACATTATCTCCCTTATCTGTTAACTTATATGCGATTTTAACCGCCTCAGAAATAGATTCGGTCTCAATAATAGTTTCTACCATGTTACCAAAGGTGTGTAACAATTTGGCATTATCTACACCCAGGCAAATTATAGCTTTCACTTTCTCGTTCACTAAGGGAAAAAGGTCTTTATAGTCATTCCCCTTATCTACACCACCCACTATCCAAACTGTAGGTGCACTCATGCTGTCTAAGGCATAAAATGTAGCATTTACGTTAGTTGCTTTTGAATCATTTATATATGACACGTTATTAATCTTTAATACGTGTTCTAAGCGATGTTCTACACCTTGAAAACCTTCTAAAGATTCTCGTATAGTAGCTTTACGAATACTTAGTAGTCGAGAAGCTGTCGCTGCTGCCATTGCATTTTTAGTATTATGAGCACCTTTTATTTCTAATTTTTTTGTTGACATAGTCATTCTCGTATCGTCAGTTAATATGTTTATTTCTTCGTTAGCGTAAAACGCTCCTTGTTTTAGTTCTTTTGATATTGAAAAAGGCATCAGTGTCGATTTGACCGGGTGCTTTTCTAACCATTCTGTAATCACGGGGTCATCTGCATCGTAAATCAAAAAATCATTTTCGGTTTGATTTTCCGCTATGCGGAATTTTGACCGGATATAATTTTCAAATTCGTATTCATATCTGTCCAGATGATCTGGCGTAATATTCATGAGTATGGCGATGTGCGGCGCAAAACTGGTGATTCCATCTAATTGAAAGCTACTAATCTCGAGGGCATAATAATCCTGATCATCTACCGCAACCCATTTTGCAAAACTGTCACCTATATTTCCGGCAGCCACGCTCTTTAAACCTGCCTGCTTTAAAATATGCGCCATAAGCATAGTCGTGGTGGTCTTACCATTGCTTCCTGTAATACCTACCAAAGTAGCTTTAGTATATCTCGCAGCAAACTCAATTTCTGAGATCACCGAAACTCCGTTAGCTACCAGGGCTTTTATTAATGGTGCTTTATCAGGAATCCCCGGACTTTTCATAACCAAGTCTGCATTTAAGATTTTAGCTTCGGTATGACCGTCATCTTCCCATTCAATCTCAAACTCTTTAAGAACGTCGCGGTATTTAGCTTTTATCTTCCCGAAGTCAGATACAAAAACTTCAAACCCTTGCTTTTTACCTAAAATCGCGGTCCCTACTCCGCTCTCTCCACCTCCTAAAACCACTAACCGTTTCATCTACCTAACTTTTAAGGTTACAATCGTGATAATGGCTAGTAAAATGCCAATAATCCAAAAACGGGTAACAATCTTACTCTCATGAATCCCTTTCTTCTGGTAATGATGATGCAAGGGTGACATTAAAAATATACGACGCCCTTCACCAGATTTTTTCTTGGTGTATTTAAACCAGCTCACTTGCAACATTACTGACAGGGTTTCCATAAAGAAAATTCCGCAAAGTATAGGTATTAGTAATTCTTTACGAATCGCAATTGCGATCACTGCGATAATCCCTCCAATAGTTAAACTCCCAGTATCTCCCATAAACACTTGAGCCGGATAGGTGTTGTACCAAAGAAAACCAACTAAGGCTCCCACAAAAGCGGTTATAAAAATTACCATCTCCCCAGATCTCGGGATATACATAACATCTAAATAATCACTAAATATGATGTTACCAGAAACCCATGCAAAAATCCCCAGGGTCAACACAATTATAGCCGAAGAACCCGCTGCGAGTCCATCTATACCATCGGTGAGATTTGCACCATTAGAAACTGCTGTCACAATAAAAATCACAATAGGTATAAACAGCAACCACGAGTATTTTAAATAATCTGGACCTAACCAACTTACCAGAATACTGTAGTCTATCTCATTGTTTTTGACAAACGGGATAGTTGTTGTCAATGCTTTTTCTTCCGAAGAAAATTCACGCGCGCTGCTATCAACTAACTCTTCTTGTTGAACCGGGTTATTTGCTAATTCTTTTTTTACTGTAATTCCCGGGTGAAAAAACATGGTTGCCCCTACAATAACACCCAGTCCTATCTGACCAAATATTTTAAACTTTCCCTGAAGTCCTTCTTTGTTTTTCTTTTTAATTTTTAGGTAGTCATCCATAAAACCAATGGCCCCCATCCACAGGGTGGTTACAATTAAAAGAATGACATAAATATTCTCGAGTTTAGCAAGCAATAAAACCGGTATTAACGTTGCAAGAATTATAATTAAACCTCCCATTGTAGGAGTACCTGCCTTTTCTACCTGACCTTCTAAACCAAGATCTCGTATAGATTCACCCAATTGTTTACGTTGTAAATAAACAATGATGCGCTTTCCCCAAATTGTCGAGATTGCTAACGACATTAAAATCGCAATAGCCGCCCTAAACGTAATGAACCCAAAGAGACTTGCTCCCGGGAAGTTGTATGTACGCTCTAAATATTCAAAAAAGTAAAACAGCATATTTTTAAAAATTCAATTACGCGATGTGCGTTTTTGACTTATTTATTCAGTTCAGTTAACAGTTCTTGCACAATTTTGAAATCATCAAAATCGGTTCGCTCTCCTTTTATCTCCTGGTAGGTTTCATGACCTTTCCCGGCGATTAAGATGATATCATTCTCTTCTGCCATTTGACAAGCCGTTTTAATAGCTTGTTTTCGTGACGTAATTGAAAGTGTCTTTTTATAATCTAGAGGTTCTACACCTTTTTCTATTTCTTCAATTATAGCCTCAGGATCTTCACTACGTGGGTTGTCACTCGTGAAAATTACCTTTGTACTTAAAGCTGCCGCAATCTTGCCCATAACAGGACGCTTAGTGCGATCTCGGTCACCACCACAGCCTACAACCGTGATCAGGTTTTCATTTTTTGTACGGATGTCATTAATCGTCTCAAGCACGTTTTTTAATGCATCTGGTGTATGTGCATAATCTACAATCGCTGTAATTTTTTTTGCTGAAATTAAATACTGAAATCTTCCGCTTACACTAGTTAATTCAGACAAATACTGAAGTGCTTCAATCTGCGTTAAACCCAGTAACTCTGCTGCGGCATAAATAGCCAGTACGTTATAAGCATTGAAAGAACCAATGAGTTTTACCCACACTTCAGTCTCATTTACCTTAAGTAATAAACCTGTAAACTGATTTTCTAAAATTTGTGCTCTATAGTCAGCATACGATTTAAGAGCGTAGGTTATTTTTTTTGCCTGCGTATTTTGAAGCATAATCTGCCCATTGCGATCATCTATATTTACAAGCGCAAACGCATCTTTAGGTAACTTGTCAAAAAATGATTTCTTTACATCTCTATATTCTGCAAAACTGTTGTGGTAATCAAGATGGTCGTGCGTAAGGTTTGTAAAAATTCCTCCTTCAAAACGCAAGCCTTCAGTGCGCATTTGATGAATACCGTGAGAGCTAACTTCCATAAAGCAGTACTCAATACCTTCAGCATTCATTTCTGCTAAATATTTATTGATTGTAAGTGAGTCTGGCGTGGTATGAGTGGCAGCATATTCTTGATCTGCAACCATAACACGCACTGTAGAAAGTAAACCGGTTTTAAAACCTGCTTTTGTAAAGAGCTGATATAATAATGTGGCTATAGTAGTCTTACCGTTAGTACCGGTAATCCCCACTAACTTTAAATTTTCTGACGGATTGTTGTAATAATTAGAAGCGATAATAGCAAGAGCCTTAGCAGAGTCTGAAGTCTGCACATACGTTATTCCATTTACAAATTTAGAAGGCATATCCTCACAAATAATTGCAATTGCACCTTGCTCTTCTGCTTTTGTTATATACTCATGACCATTGCTTTGCGTACCTTTTACAGCCACAAAAACATCATTTAAGCCCACTTTACGTGAATCAAAATGCACCTCATTCACAGGCACATTAGGATTGCCCGTTACAGACTCTAAGGTCACTTTATACAATATGTCTTTTAATAAAATCACGACAGCTGTAAAATGATTTTTTGGTTCTTACTCAGTTTTTGTCCGGCTTTTAAAGATTGTTCTCTCACTTTACCGTTACCTCTATATTCTACTTGCAATCCTAGATTCTCAAGAATAGATACTGCATCCATCCCGCTCATACCTTTAACATTAGGTATGGTTTGCGCTTTGTTTTGCGACATTTTGTAATATCCTTCATAATCAGAAACTACAGGTTTTGTATTTGTTTCGGCTAATCTCACCTCATCACTTATGGGGGTATCACTATAAATCTTTTGAGCGATTTTTCTAAATACAGGTGCCGAAACAATATTTCCGTAATACCCTAAACTCTTTTTAGGTTTGTGAATAACCACAATACAGGAGTACTTAGGATCATCTGCCGGGAAATAACCTGCAAATGAAGCTATGTATTTACCCTCTTCTAACCAGTATTCTGTCTGGCACGTTCCTGTTTTGCCGGCCATAGAAAAATCTTTAGAATAGATGTTACTTGCTGTACCGCGCTCTACCACGTGCAGCATCATATCTTTTACCTTATTAATAGTGGTCTGTGAACAAATCGCCGGATTAATTACCTGTTTTTCAAATTTCTCTACTGAAACATCCCATTTTTTTATCTCTTTAATAAAACGGGGTTTTACCATCTCACCATTATTAGCAATGGCATTATAAAATGTAAGTGTTTGAAGCGGCGTTAATGAAACTCCATAACCAAAAGCCATCCAGGGTAATGTTGTCCCGTACCAGTTTGCATCACCCGGATATGGGAACCGTGGCGCTCCTTCTCCTTTTATCTCTAATCCTAATTTATCATTAAGACCCATATTATAAAGACGCTTAAGAAAACGCTTAGGGTCGTCTTTATAATTTTCATTAATCATTTTTGCAAATGCTGTATTTGAAGAAAGTTCAAATGCTTTAGCGGCACTTATTTTACCATAACCTCCCCAATGCGAATCATAAACCGTACGGTTGTAAAATTTAACGCGACCATTCTCAGTATCTACTACATCGCTACTATCTATTACTTTATCTTCTAAAGCAGCCACCATAGACATCAACTTAAAAGTCGATCCCGGTTCTGCAGACTCGTACACCGCATAATTACGATCTTCATAATAGCCGCCATGTTCCATACGACCCAGATTAGAAATCGCCTTCACCTCTCCCGTCTTCGTTTCCATTACTACAACACAACCGTGATCTGCCTGAAACTTCTCTAAAGATTCTAGCAAAGCATGATGTGCAATATCCTGAATGTTTACATCTATTGTAGAGATTACATCATAACCATCTTGTGGCTCTACAATGTTATCATCACCTATAGGTTTCCATTGTCCTTTAGCAATACGCTGCTTTAAACGCTTACCCTCTTTCCCTCTTAAATATGTCCCAAAAGCACCTTCAAGACCTGCTTCACTGTATCTGCCATATTCGGTTAAACGATCGTAGCCTATAGTACGCTCGGCAATTTTATCTAATGGATGTTCTCTTACAGTACGCTGCTCAGTTATGATACCGCCTTTATAAGGACCCTTGTTAAACAACGGCAATTTTTTTACTGCTAAATATTTTGAATATCCCAGGTTTCTCGCTAATAATAAGTATCTGTTTTTATTAACACGCGCTTTACGTAACGTGCTTATATAATGCTCAACCGGTTTACCCAATTCTGCAGACAAGCCTTTTGCAAGACCCTGTACATGTTCTTCAAAATCTGCCTGCGTGGGTGCCAATGCATCAAAACGGATATCATACTTAGGAACCGAAGTTGCCAACAAACTACCATCACCAGCGTACAGGTTACCTCTATTTGCAGGAATAGTAAACATGCGCTCTGTACGAGCTTCAGCTAAAGCTTTGTACTTATCACCTTCAGAAACTTGAATATTAATAAGTTTAAACGCAACAAAAAAGGCAAAGAGAAACATAGCTCCTGCCACTAAATACATCCGGTTTAATATGTTCTTTTCGCTAGTCGCCATTAGAACTTAAGGTGCTTTTGTTACATTAATTTTTTTAGGCGGCGTCATTGATGGTGCCAGCCCTCTATCAGACACTTTACGTGTCACCACACTTTCCATTTTAGATCTGCGCGCTTCTAATCGAGCATCTACAAACTCACTATGCAATTCTTTTACCTCTGCACTCAGGCGTGATATCTCGTGTACTTTTTTATCTGCACGATGCGAACTGCCAATCATAATAATTGCCAGAAATGACAGGAATATGATCATACGCCAGTTCTTCATCGCATCATCGCTAAAAAGAAACTTACCTTTTAATATGTTGTAAATACCTTGCTTCAAAATGCTCTATACTTTTTCAGCTATACGCAACTTCGCACTACGTGCTCTATTATTTTCTTTAATCTCAGCTTTACCAGGAACAATAAGACCTCCTACTTTTTTAAAAGGCACTGTAAAATTGCCAAACATGTCTTTCTCGGGCTCACCCTCAAACAATCCATTACGAATGTAACGCTTCACCAACCTGTCTTCTAAAGAGTGATACGAAATAAGACTAAGTCTTCCGCCAGGCTTAAGAAGCTCTTCAGTCTGACTTAAAAACTCTTTTAACGCTTCGATTTCCTGATTTACTTCTATACGAATTGCCTGATACACCTGAGCCAAAACCTTATTCTCTCTATTAAGTGGCAAATATGGTTTTAACGCACTCTTTAAAGCTTCCGTAGTTTTAATAGGTGCATCTTTACGCGCAGAACTAAGTGTACGTGCTATTTTAGGAGCACTTCTTAACTCACCATACTGCAATAAAACTCTACTCAAATCCTCTTCAGCATATTCATTTACCACATGATAAGCAGAGAGCTTACTCTTCTGGTTCATTCTCATATCCAACTCAGCATCAAAACGCGTTGAAAAACCACGCTCTGCAACATCAAATTGGTGAGAAGAAACACCAAAATCACCCAATATACCATCTACCTTAGCCGCACCGTAAAATCTTAAAAAGCGTTTTGCAAATCGAAAATTTTCGTGAATTAAAGTAAATCTTGGATCTTCTATTTTATTCTCTAGAGCGTCAACATCCTGATCAAAAGCAAATAATTTCCCGTTTTCACCAAGACGACTTAAAATCTCTTTTGAGTGACCACCACCACCAAATGTCACATCGACATAGATACCATCTGGCTTTATAGCCAGGCCATCTACTGTCTCTTTTAATAATACTGGATTATGATAACTCATCTACTATATCATTTTGATCTCCCATGACTTGTTCTGCAAGCATGGCAAAATCACCATCATTATCACTTACAGCCACTTCATAAGCTACTAAATCCCAAATCTCAATTATATTACCTCCTGAGGTTAACACAATATCTTTTGAAATTGAAGCAAACGAAATCAAGTCTTTAGGAATAAGCAATCTACCCGCGGCATCTGCTTCAATAAGCTTTACTCCCGCAGTAAATCTTCTTATAAACTCTACATTCTTTTTAACAAAACGATTAAGACCGTTAAGCTTTTTCATCATTACTTCCCATTCAGACATAGGCCACAACTCGAGACATGAGTTAAAAACCGAACGCTTTATTACAAAGCCCTCCTGCAACTCTTTTGCAAGCTGTTTTTTTAACGCAGAAGGCATCATAAGACGTCCTTTAGCATCAACTTTACATTCATATGTCCCTATTAGGCTGAGCACTAATACTGTAGGTTTTAATTGTTACAACTTCAAATATATAGAATTTATTACCACAATCTCCCACAATCTACCACTTTGTTAATAAGTCTACCCACTTGTTGACTATTGCTAAAATCTTAACAGTAGGCTATATCCCTGTTAGCAAACTCATTGTTGATAAACACTAGACATACTTCTACAATCCCTTTATTTTTAAATTTTGATTTTAGTCTAATTGTCTATATTTGTGCGAAAGCCTCTTGCCGACCAATTATGAAGCACCAATTAAAAACCGAGGGAAAATTCACCTACCTAGAAGCAGGCGAAGGAACCCCTATAATTATTCTTCACGGACTAATGGGCGGGCTAAGCAATTTTGATGAAGTCACTGAACATTTTTCAAAGCTTGGTTACAAAATTGTAATTCCAGAATTGCCCTTATACTCGATGCCCCTCATTAAGACTGGGGTTAAAACATTTGCAAACTACTTAAATGAATTTATTAAACTTAGAGGGTATGAAGATCCTATCTTACTAGGTAATTCTTTAGGTGGTCATATAGGACTTATACACACAAAGCTTTATCCTGAAGCTACTAAAGCATTAGTAATTACGGGCAGCTCTGGTTTGTATGAAAGTGCGATGGGAGAAAGTTATCCTAAACGTGGAGATTACGAATATATAAAGAAGAAAGCTGAAGATGTATTTTACGATCCCGCTGTCGCTACTAAAGAAATTGTAGATGAAGTTTACGAGACTGTAAATGATCGCAATAAGCTTATCAAAACCTTAGCTATTGCAAAAAGTGCAATACGTCACAATATGGCTCAGGATTTACCACATATGACCACGCCTACATGTATAATATGGGGTCGTAATGACAATGTTACACCACCAGAGGTTGCAGAAGATTTTAATAAACTACTGCCAGATTCTGATTTATTTTGGATAGATAAATGTGGCCATGCAGCGATGATGGAGCGCCCAATTGAATTTAATGAGATTTTATCTCAGTGGCTTAAAGACCGCAATTACTAAAAACAGACCATGCGAATTAAATCTGCTGAATTTCTTGTAAGCAACTCTAACGTGGCAAAATGTCCACAAAATAAAATGCCAGAGTATGCTTTTATAGGTAGGTCAAACGTAGGTAAGTCTAGCTTAATAAATATGCTTACCGATCGTAAAAATTTAGCAAAGACGTCTGGAAGACCCGGTAAAACCCAGCTTATAAATCATTTTGTTATTAATGATTCCTGGTACTTAGTTGATTTACCCGGTTATGGTTATGCGCGTGTATCTAAAAAAGCTAAAAAAGAATTCCAGAAATTTATCACGCAGTACTTTGAAGAACGTGAACAGTTAGTTTCGGCTTTTGTACTTATAGATTGCAGACACGATCCTCAGCCTATAGACAAAGAGTTTATGGAGTATATGGGTGAAAAACAGATACCATTCTCTATTATATTTACCAAAGCAGACAAATTAAAACCAAAAGCACTGGAGCGTAATATTGAAAACTACAAACAGGCTTTACTAGAGGGTGCCTGGTTAGAAATGCCCAACTATTTTGTAAGCAGCGCCTCTAATTCTGAAGGTAAAGAAGAAATTCTAGAATATATAGGATCTATAAACGAGCAGCTTAAAGACCAGTAGTCTTTAAATTAATTAACCTTATAAGCTCTTTCTCGCTCTTTAATTTATCTAATTCACCCTTTGAGATAAACTCCCTCAATGTTCTCTTATTTTCTTCGAGAATTAGAGGATACTCATACCGTGCAAATACCTCGGGCCCAAATTTATTTTTGAACTCATCTAAATGATAAAATTCTAAATCTAAATCTGTATTCTCCTTAAAAGATTGCCACTCCGGTTTTATTTTTAAAACTCCATACGTGATATCACAAAGACTACAAGGATAAGTTTTAGGACTTAATACTTTATGCAGACTATCCAAATAACCATCTAGCTTCCCGGAGTTGGCATTGTAAACAAATATGAGTTTCACATTTATTTTTTCAATTCTAATTTTTCTGCGAAGTAATCACAGAAATCCATCATCGTTGCAGACATTTTCTCATCATCTGTTGCACGCTGAAAAGTTTTAGCCATACTCACTAATGTTTGATGAAAAAATACCTTCATCTCATCTACAGGCATATCTTTTGTCCATAAATCAATACGAGCTGCCTCCTGTGTTTTTGCATCCCACAAGGCAAGCATTAAAGCCTTAGCAGGTTCGTTTGCAACACCACCATCAGGAGCATTCCACGATATTTTTTCAGGTACTCGATTTGCGTCTAGTTCTACGTTTATTCTAATTTCAGTTTTCATGAACCGTTATTAATTACGGGGTTTATAATTTGCTTTCTCAAAAATCTCATCTGTATTTTTTTCGGGAAGCATTTGCAAAGGTATTGTATTGCGCTCCATATAGCGCTTTACTATTTGCCAGCCAATATAACGCCCTAATCTAGGCGGACTATCATTATCAAAATCAAGATAAAACTTTGAAAATGGAGCAGGGTTTATAAAGCGGCTTAACAATTTACTATCTGTATCAAAAAGCAATTGATTTTCTACAAAATATTTCCAGATATCAACTTCATTTGCCTCAGCCCAGTTATACTGATCTTGAGTATAACCTATAATCTCGTGTTTCGGTTTTAGGGTCAAAAGCTCTTGAATCATATACAGTCGCTTTCCGTGATAAATCATTTCATCAAGAAACCTGTGATTACCTTTATGCTTTATTAGTTTTAATACGAATGCATCTGCAACGTTTACATCTATCTGCTCTTTTCTAAAATTTTGAGTATAGAAACGCTGTATTCCATTATAGAAAGGATGTTCTGCACCTAAATAATTATCTAGACCTATAAGCAACAAGCTATCTGTTAAAATAACCGGCATCTTATAAGACACATCTGAAGTTATGGTGACAACTTCAGGAGCTGTAAATTTTGGATAATAGTATTTAATGTGTTTAAAAAGATTTTCTAACTCAAGCTCTAAAGTATCTACGTCAGGAAATGCTTTGGCAACCTCTGTATTTAGCTCAAGTTGAATCGTATCTTTAATTTTAGCCACCCAAAAACCATCAGGATAATCTGTGGGAAACAGATAGGGATACTCAGCAATTAAGTTTTTTAAACCGGCAGAATCTACACTGGCAAACCTGGTATCAAACCTATCTACCTGGACATCTATTGCTATTTTAGAAATTTCATCCGGTAATTTTGCATCTTTCTTACAAGCGGTAATTAAAAATAATAAAAGCCCTAAAAAAATGCTAAATCTACCAAGTATAGCCCCCTTCGCTCCAATAAACTTTTTAAAATTTAGTAATTTCACCATAACAAAAAATTGCGCCGCAAAGGTAGTATTTACATCTAATAAATCTGTTTCTTATGCAAACTGAAAAAGTAATTGATCACATCGTAAACTGGCTAAAAGAGTATGCCATTAATGCCAATATTAATGGATTTGTAGTAGGTATTAGCGGCGGTATTGATAGTGCTGTGACTTCTTCACTTTGCGCAAGAACGGGATTACGTACATTATGTGTTGAAATGCCTATACATCAACCACCGGCTCATGTAACTCGAGGTAAGGAGCATATTGCACAATTAAAAAAGCGATTTGCAAACGTAAGTGATGTTAATACAGATTTAACCGAAACTTTTGAAGTTTTTAAAGCTGCACTTCCTGAAATCTCAGCCAGTCCAGAATTAGAATTGAGCCTTGCAAATACAAGAGCACGTTTGCGTATGAGCACGTTATATTACTTTGCAGGTATTCACAAATATCTGGTTGCCGGTACTGGTAATAAAGTAGAAGATTTTGGTGTGGGCTTTTATACAAAATACGGCGATGGCGGAGTAGATCTTAGTCCTATTGCTAATCTTATGAAAAGTGAAGTATATGAACTTGCTAAAGCTCTGGGTGTGCCTCAAAGCATACAAGTTGCTAAACCTACAGATGGGCTATGGCAAGATGATCGTAGTGATGAAGATCAAATAGGCGCAAGTTATGACGAGCTCGAGTGGGCTATGCTTGAAGATGAGAAAGGGCATACAGCTTCAGATTTTGAAGGACGTCAAAGAGAGGCTTTTGAGATTTATAAGCGCTATAATAATGCTAACAAACATAAAATGGAACCCATTCCTGTTTGTGAAATTCCGGCTAATTTGAAAGAATAATGACGTTAAACCTGTAAATTTATTCTTACACCGAAAAGCATTTGCAGATCAATTAAATCATACTATTTTAGCTGTTTAGAAGAATTTTTCCATCTTATGATTACACTTACAATAGCAGATCACCATCCCATAATAACAGATGGTTTATCTCATATTTTACGCAATACAGAACACCAGATTTTAGATGTAATTGTTGATGGAAACAACCTGGCAGCCTCATTAGAAAATCAAGTTCCTGATCTCGTTATTATGGAGATTGATTTACCTAATCTACAAGGTTTATCAGCCATTAAAGAATTGCGTAGAAATTTTCCGGGATTAAAAATTATGATTTTTAGCACACACCCCGAAGAAATGTATGCACTTAGCGCTATTAAGGCGGGCGCAATGGGTTATGTAGGCAAAACTGTAGATTCTGCTACAGTTTTAAAAGCCGTAATACAAGTGGCTCGTGGCGGTATTTACTTAAACAATGCACTGGTAGAAATGTTGTCAAATACAGACCCTTCTAAAAACAATTCGCTTGCATATCGTTACAAAAAACTTTCTACACGGGAGACCGAAGTTCTTAATCTATTATCTTCAGGAAAACGCAATAAAGACATTGCAGAATCTTTAGATATTAATGAAAAGACGGTAAGCACCTATAAAACTCGTTTGCTTAAAAAATTAGATGCCAGCAGTCTTGCAGAACTTATTCAACAAGCACGTTTACTTCAAACTTCAGATCTTTAATTCTAAACTACCCTATTTAATTTTAGGGCTATAAATTTATTCAGCTCCTGATAATCTTTGATATCCATCAGGACTTCCATAGAAGAATTTTCGGGTGTTTTCACAACTTCTGCAAGTTGTTCTATTTTTTGAGAAACGTAAAAACGTCTTAAATAAAGAACAGTTTGAGAAACTACTTGTGCAACTGTTTCTTTTTTAAGCTTTACATAGATTTCCTGAGTATCCCACCTGTGTAAAACATACTTATCTTCATTTAAGATGATATCAGAAATTAATGACCCCTCATCTGGGTTTACGGTATTGATAAATGTTTCAATTTTAAAATTTTCCCGCTGTTGCGTCAACGCTTCAATCAACTTAACATAGAGATTTCTAAACTGCTCATTTGCAAACTCAGTCTCATCTTCCTGAAGATCAAGATAAATTTTCTCATACACATCAAGCTCTAATACAACCGGCTCCTCAACAGGATCTCCATCTTCATTTTCTTTTACAATAACATCATCAAACTTAATTTTTTGATTTCCGTAGAGCAGTAAAAGTTCTATAAGCTTACGCTCTAAAATAAATTGGCGATCAACTGTTTCGGCTTTCTTTTTTTCAACAACCTGCATTTGCCCTGCACTAGGCTTAGTAGGAGCAGGAGCTTCTTTTTGTCCCTTAGTTAGAATTTGCGCCAGCGTATTAAAAAGCACATCTTCTTTAATATCCATAATACGGGCACATTCCTGAATGTAGATTTCCCGTTTAATTACATCTGGAATTTTACCAATGCTCTCTACCATATCCCGAACAAGGCCAGCCTTTTTTATAGGGTCACCCTGCGCCTCTTCCATTAAGAGAGAGGCTTTGTACTGTATAAAATCTTTAGCATTATCCTTTAAAAAATCCTGAACTTCGGTTAAGGTATTTTTACGCGAAAAACTATCAGGATCTTCTCCTTCAGGAAAACTGCATACCTTAACATTCATCCCCTGCTCAAGGATCAAATCTATTCCTCTTAGCGATGCACGTTGACCGGCCGCATCTCCATCAAAAAGCACCGTAATATTTGGCGTTAGCCGATTTATAAGGCGTATTTGCTCTGGTGTAAGTGCAGTTCCTGATGAAGAAACTACATTCTCAATACCTAGCTGATGCATTTGTATCACATCTGTATACCCTTCAACTAGATAACAGGTATCTTCTTTAGCAATAGCTTGCTTTGCGTGATAAATACCATAAAGCACCTTACTCTTATGATAAATATCACTCTCAGGACTGTTTAGGTATTTTGCTGCTTTCTTATCATTTGTTAAGATACGCCCTCCAAAACCTAAAATTCTTCCGCTTAAAGACTGAATGGGAAACATCACGCGACCTTTAAAACGGTCAAATTGCTTTTCTTCTTTAACTATAGAAAGTCCGGTTTTTTCTAAGTACTCTAGCTTATAGCCTTTGCGTATCGCTTCACTGGTAAAGGCATCCCAGGCATCTGGTGAATATCCTAACTGAAATTTTTCTATTGTCTCTGAAGTGAAACCACGTTCTTTAAAATAAGTGAGACCAATGGCTTTGCCGGCTTCGGTATTTAAAAGTGTTTTGTGAAAATAATCTTTTGCGTATTCTGAAACCACATACATGCTCTCCCGCTCATCTGCCTGCTCTTTTTGCTCATCTGTTTGCTCGGTTTCTTCAATCTCAATATTGTACTTTTTAGCCAGGTATTTAATGGCTTCAGGATAGGTAAAATGCTCGTGCTCCATTAGAAAAGCAACTGCATTACCTCCCTTTCCACTCGAAAAATCTTTCCAGATTTGTTTTACCGGCGATACCATAAAACTAGGAGAGCGCTCATCTGTAAACGGACTCAAACCCTTATAGTTACTACCCGATTTTTTGAGATTTACAAAATCACCTATGACCTCCTCTACACGAGCAGTTTCGAATACATTATCTATGGTGGTTTTTGAGATCAAAGAAGTTATTTTATATAATTTAACGCGTACTATAATTAAATAAAGCCTACAAATTTACACAATAAAAAACCTGTACGAAGTTTATCGTACAGGTCTTATTAATCTTTTTTGCAAGTGCTGCAGGCACTAGTCCATATCAAATCGTAAACCCACGGAAATATTGCGTTGCTCAATCGGGTTGTCTTTAAAAATGGTATTCAAATCATATTTCACATAAAGCGCTACATCTCCCAAAGCGACATAACCACTCAAACCATATATGAAATTATTAGTGTTGAAATTCTGCTTAAACTTATCCTTACGATCTTCGCCGTTTTCTTCATATTTCAGCTTTTGAATAGTCAATAAATTAAAGCCGGCATAACCACCTAATCCCAATTTAAATTTATCTTTTGTAGAATATCTGAAGTAATCATCACCTTCTCTTTTAGTTGAAGGCCCAAATTCAAAATGAACCGGAAATACCAGGTTATCCATTCTAAATTTAGCTTTGTCAAGATTTATAGGGTACGCTTCTAAAACGGTTTGATCTCCCTGCTCCACTAAATATTGATTGTCATCAATCTTCAACCCATTAAACTGAAAACTAAACCCGTATTTCAATCTTAAAAAGTTAGAGTTATCAAACACGCGTGTTTTCCAGGCAATTCCCAATTCAAAAAAGCGGCTACCCCCTATTTTATATGGAGAATCGTTTAATCCCTGACCGTCAATAATCGCATTATTAAAGCCTATTGCAAGAACCAGATCTGAAGTGGTGCGACGATCATAAACTACCTCTTTCTCACTAGAATCACCTAATTTGAGCTTGTCTTTGCCTATAAAAATACCGAAAACGCTAACGTCATCAACACCCTCGTTACGCTCTAACAGATCTATTTGACTTTCTATAATAGCAAGCTTATCTTCTATATTACGGGCGTGCTTTTTAGCGGCTTCTTTTTTCAATTCGCTTGCTTGGGCTTCTGTAATTTCATTATTTGCAAGGCGTTTATTAATGGCCAGCACTTCGGTTTTTAAAGCTTCTTTTTCTTGATTTACAACCTCTTCTTTTTTAATTTGAAGTTGTTTTACAGTCTCTGTATTTTCTTCAGATTGTGCGAATGTTAGCTGCGGTACAAAACTTAGCCCAACGATAAAAAGTAAAAGTAAAATTCTCATAATTTTTGATTTAGTTTCAGGTCACCGCTCTCCGTCATAGACGGAGATTAGCTTCCCAAAGATTGATGAATGAATATTTATATTAATTATTGCGAGATACAACAGCCTCTCTAGCTTTTAAAAAACCATCTTTAAGTGCTTCAAATATGCGGTCTCTAAAGGAGGGATCTAACTCTTCTTCCACTTCATAAAGTAAAGCCTGTGCATTTACTTCATTTTGAGCATTTTTAAATAGTTTTTCGGTAATTATATCACGTTGCGCTTCGCGTAATAGCATATCGATTTCTACATCAGAATAAGCTACACCCGTGTTTTGCTGCTGCTGTACTTTTAAAAGCAGCTGATCTACTTCTTCATTAATATAATTCTGAATAGGAGCATCTAAACTAGTCTCTTTTGTAGTCTTTTGAGACAAAGCTACAGCCTCAGTATTCTTTTTAACTACAACTGAATTTTCAGGAAGTATAGCAACCTTTTTAACTGCATCTTCTCTTTCTACTTCAGCAACTACCTCCTTAGCTGTATGAGGCAATTGCTTTTCAGTAAGCTTGTTTTCTGGCAAGTTATCTTCGGTTGTAGTTTTTTCTACGGGAATTTCTACTACCTGTTGATTTTGTGGAATCTCACTTTTAAAAAATAACGTTCCTGCCAGTATTAATATTCCTACGAAACTAGCTGCCATAACTAACCAACCGTAGCTTCTTTTATTTTTCCGCTTCGCGGAATGATTAAGTTCATTTTCAATACGCTTCCAGGCAAGAGGCGAAGGTTTAATCTCCCGTTTTTCAAGCTTCTCGCGTATGTTTTCTTCAAATTTCATCGGTGCCATACAGGTATAAATTAGATTCTTTTAATTTGTACTGAAGTAATTTTCGGGCTTTAAACAATTGAGTTTTAGAAGTACTTTCTGAAATACTCAACATTTTTGCTATTTCCTGATGCTTAAAACCTTCAACGGCATACAACACAAAAACAGCGCGATAGCCCTCTGGTAATTCATCTATCAAAGCCTGAATATGCTCAACTTCAAGGTCACTGTCTTGCGGGCTATACGTCGCGTCATTAATCTCTTCAGAATATTCAGTAAAAACAATTTTTTGCTCTTTACGCAAATAGGAAATTGACTCATTTACCATTATTCGGCGCATCCAACCTTCAAAACTGCCTTCATCTCTAAAGGATTCCAGATTTTTAAATACTTTTAAAAACCCATTACACATTGCTTCTTCTGCCTGCATAATATCTTTTAAATACCGCCTGCATACCCCAAGCATTTTTGGCGCGTGCAAATTATAAAGTGTTCGCTGCGCATCACGATTTCCGTTAGCTGCTTTCTTTATAAGCTGTTTCTCGTTATTAAAAAATGAAATGACTTTCACAAAAGAGGGTTTTAAAACTGCCTTCACTTATATAGACGCAGCATTTAATAAAATGGTTGCCTGAGATTAAAAAAAAATGAATTTAATTTTAGATTGCTCATTATCAACAACCAATAGTAAAATAAAATATAATGAAGTACACAATAAAAGAATTGAAAATAAGTCTTTGCAGATAAAGACATTTTTAAATTGACCTGCGACTTTATATAAGCACTTTGAAGATTTATAGTGCTACTACCTTTTTAAACTAAACGTGTTACTTTTTACGTTCAATTACATAATTCACCATAAGAATAAGTGAATCTTTATATTGAGATTCGGGATATTTATCAAGCATTCTTAATGCCTGTTGTTGAAGGGAGACCATTTTATCAACGGCATAATCTAAACCTCCAGATTTTTTCACGTAATCAATCACCTCGTTTACGCGGTTTTTGTCTTTATTGTGATTCTTAACCGAGTTGATAAGCCATTTACGTTGTTTCTTATCACTATTGTTTACAGCATAAATTAACGGAAGGGTCATTTTTTGCTCTTTGATATCTATACCGGTAGGCTTTCCTATTTGCTGTGTTCCATAATCAAACAAATCATCTTTAATCTGAAACGCAAGACCTATTAGCTCTCCAAATTTACGCATAGCCTCTACATCTTTTTTACCTGCGTGCACGGCGCAAGCACCCATTGCACAACAAGCAGCTATTAATGTTGCTGTTTTTTGACGTATGATTTCAAAGTAAATTTCTTCAGTAATATCAAGGTTGCGTGCTTTTTCAATCTGAAGTAATTCACCTTCGCTCATCTCGCGTACTGCAACCGAAATAATCTGCAAAAGATCAAAATCTTCATTATCTATAGAAAGTAGTAAGCCTTTTGAAAGCAGAAAGTCACCTACTAAAACAGCAATCTTATTTTTCCACAGTGCGTTAAGACTAAAAAAACCGCGCCGGCGGTAACTATCATCAACCACGTCATCGTGCACTAATGTAGCTGTATGTATCAATTCTATGACAGAAGCACCCCGATAGGTACGATCGTTTAGACGCTCATCTCCCAGCATTTTGGCTACCAGAAATACAAACATAGGTCGCATTTGTTTCCCTTTACGGTTAACAATATAATGGGTGATGCGATTGAGAAGCGGCACTTTTGATTTCATCGAAAGCGAAAACTTCTGCTCAAAGAGTTCCATCTCGTGAGCAATAGGTTGCTTAATCTGTTCGACTACTTTCACTCGTTTTTTATGTTATTATATACTTTAAAAAATCTTCAGTAAAACCTATAAATGGTACCAAAGATCTAATTGTTTATCCGTTTTTGTTTGCGAGTTGTCCGCAGGCAGCATCAATATCTTTACCACGCGAACGTCTTACAGTTACCGTAATTCCTCTATCCTCAAGTTTTGCAACATAACGATTTATGGTTTCAGGATCTGCCTGTTGAAATTGGCCGTCGTCTATAGGATTGTATTCGATCAAATTTACTTTACTTGGCACTGCCAGGCAAAATTCGATTAACGCCTCTATATCTTTATCCCGATCATTTATACCTCCCCAGACAATATACTCATAGGTTATAAACTTCTTTGTTTTAATATACCAATATTGGAGCGCTTCTTTAAGTTCTATTAAAGGCATTTGCTCATTAAAAGGCATAATTTCTGTACGCACCTCATCTAAAGCAGAATGCAACGAAACAGCAAGATTAAATTTAACGGCGTCATCTGCCATCTTCTTTATAATCTTTGGAACACCAGAAGTAGAAACCGTAATACGCTTTGGAGACATTCCTAAGCCATCTGGAGATGTTATTTTCTCTATAGACTTAATGACATTATTGTAGTTCATTAACGGCTCTCCCATACCCATAAATACGATATTAGAAAGCGGCCTTCCAAAATACAGTTTACTTTGCTGATCTATCGCCACTACCTGATCAAATATTTCATCAGGATTTAAATTACGCATACGTTTTAAACGTGCTGTAGCACAAAATTTACAATTTAAACTACATCCCACCTGTGAAGATACACAAGCTGTAGTTCTACTGGCTGTAGGTATTAATACAGATTCAACAGTAAGATTATCATGAAGTTTTACAGCATTTTTAATCGTACCATCATTACTGCGCTGCATCTGATCTACCTTGATGTGGTTAATCACAAAGTGCGTATCTAAGAAACTACGGGTTTCTTTAGACAGGTTTGTCATATCATCAAAAGAATGTGCTCCTTTACTCCACAACCATTCATAAACCTGGTTACCTCTAAAAGCTTTCTCGCCCTGAGCCACAAAATAATCCCTCAATTCATCACGGGATAATGCTCGAATATCTTTTTTAGTTTGTATCACATTGTAAAGTTACCAATTAACAAGCTGCTTTCTATAGCCTAAGCCTTAAGTTTTATACTAAAAAATCCCCGACACTACTGCCGGGGATTTTAAAATTATAACTAGAACTAGAATTAGATGATTAACATCGCATCCCCGTAAGTATAGAATTTATATTTCTCTTTTACTGCTTCTTCATATGCTTGTTTCATGAAATCGTGACCAGCGAAAGCAGACACCATCATCATTAGCGTAGATCTTGGCGTATGAAAGTTAGTCACCATGCAATTTGCTATACTAAAGTCATAAGGAGGGAAAATAAATTTATTAGTCCACCCACCAAATTCGTTTAGTGTACGATTAGAACTTACAGCACTTTCCAAAGTACGCATTACGGTAGTACCTACTGCGCAAATTTTTCTTTTTTCACTTATCGCCTTATTGATAACTTCTACAGCTTCCGACTTGATGTAAGCTTCTTCACTATCCATCTTATGCTTAGAAAGATCTTCAACTTCAACAGCACTAAAGGTACCCAAACCTACGTGAAGTGTAACTTCAGCAAAATTTAGACCTTTAATTTCAAGACGTTTTAATAGGTGCTTGCTAAAGTGCAAACCAGCGGTAGGCGCAGCAACAGCACCTTCTTCTTTTGCAAAAATAGTCTGATAACGCTCTGCATCTTCAGGCTCTACTTCACGCTTAATGTATTTAGGAAGTGGTGTCTCTCCTAATTCTGTAAGTTTATTTCTAAACTCCTGATAAGAACCATCATATAAAAAACGTAAAGTTCTACCTCTAGAAGTTGTATTGTCTATTACTTCAGCAACAAGACTCTCATCATCACCAAAATAAAGTTTATTACCGATACGTATTTTACGTGCAGGATCTACAAGTACATCCCACAAGCGCGTTTCTGAATTAAGTTCTCTTAATAAGAAAACCTCAATACGAGCACCGGTTTTTTCTTTATTTCCATAAAGACGTGCAGGAAAAACCTTTGTATTATTTAGAACCATGATATCATTAGGCTCAAAATAATCTATAATATCTTTAAAGAGCTTATGCTCTATAGTCTTAGTTTTACGATTAAGAACCATCAAGCGTGCTTCATCCCTATTTTCGGCAGGATATTCAGCTAACAGCTCGTCTGGCAAATCAAAATTAAAATGCGAAAGTTTCATTCCCATGGGATGTCTTTTTTAGGTATTTAAAATAGCGTGCAAATATACAACCTCAAGGTAGGGGTTGTCAAGTAAATCACGGTTTAATTTAGTATAAGTCTAAACTTGATCTATTTTGAAGCCCAGCCCCCTAAAATCAGCCCAAAAATCAGGATATGATTTGTTTACAACCTCAGCATCTTCAAAAATAATTGGAACTTTTAGTGCTAAAGGTGCAAAAGCCATCGCCATTCGATGGTCCTGATAGGTTTTTATGGTAACATTTTCGACACAAGTTCCACCAGCGTTCAAATGAAGAGATTTATCAGTCACTTCAATAGTTGCACCTAATTTACTGAGTTCTGCTTTTAAGGCCTCAAGGCGATCTGTCTCTTTAATTTTTAGGGTGTGAAGTCCCGTTAAATCACAAGAAATCCCCAGACCAAAACATGTTACTGCAATTGTCTGAGCGATATCGGGGCTGTTTGCAAGATCAAAAGATATGTGCTTCAGTTGAGCATCTTTTTCTTTTTCCAGAATAATCGAATGCTCTAGAAAAGTAGTTTTTACACCAAGTTTTGTATAAAGTTCTGCTAAAACAGCATCGCCCTGTAAACTTTCCTTTTTATAACTTGATAAGGTAAGTTTTGCAGTTTCTGAAAGTGCAACCAGGCCGTAGTAATAGGAAACACTACTCCAGTCAGACTCTACTGTCATTTGCGCAACAGTCACATTTTGAGCCGGTGCTATACGTATAAGTTGATCTTCAAAACTGCTTTCTATTTCAAGTTGGGTTAATAAAGAACGCGTCATTTCTATATAAGGTACCGAAGTTATTTTACCCAGTAATTCTATCTCCAGACCGTTTTCAAATGAAGCACCCACCATCATAAGCGCAGATATATATTGGCTACTCACGTTAGCGGCTAATGATACTTTATTTTTAGTAAGTCTTTTACCTTTAATTAATAAAGGCGCAAAACCCTCTGCATCTACATAAGTAATATCTGCACCTAAACTTCTAAGCGCTTCTACCAGAAGCCCTATAGGACGCTCCTTCATACGCTGGCTACCTGTAAGTAAAGTTTCTCTACCTTCGTAAGCTGCAAAATAGGCGGTTAGAAATCGCATAGCCGTGCCCGCATGATGAATATCTATTGTTTTTTCTGTGGAAGCTAAAGCTTTTTGCATCACCTCGCTATCGTCGCTATTTGAAAGATTATTAATCTCAAAATTGCCATAAAGTGCCTGAAGCAATAACAATCTATTGCTCTCACTTTTTGAACCTGTTATGCGTACCTCACCCGATAAATGCGGACTTTTTTGTTCTAATTTAAGTATCAAAATTGTAGTGTATTAAGAAAGTGCGATTACTTCAGTTTATCATTATTATGGTGACGATCGTGATCTCGCTTTGTCTTTAAATCAAGCTTTTTATCAAAAGCGTCCTGCAGATTTATTCCGGTTTGATTTGCCAAACAAAGCACTACAAATAGAACATCTGCCAGTTCTTCTCCCAGATCTTTATTTTTGTCGCTCTCTTTCTCGCTTTGTTCACCATAACGGCGTGCGATTATACGCGCAACTTCACCTACTTCTTCGGTGAGCTGAGCCATATTAGTAAGTTCATTAAAATAGCGAACTCCGTGAGTTTTTATCCACTCGTCAACAGCTAACTGAGCATTATCGATTTTCATGATTGGGTTGTTCTTACTTAAGACGCTAAAATAAGGTAAAGTAAAAAACTAATCACTTAAAGAATCAAAAAAGCCTAACAAAGCAATAGAAACAGGTCAGATTTTTTGAAGAATCACACGTTCATTTTCTTTAGCTACTTTTAATTTGAAAAATTCTTTTAAAGAAAAATAATATGCACTATCTATAAAATGCTTTTTTACATTAAAACGTGCCATAATTTGCAATGTCCCCGATGTATGTACTATAGAATAAAAGAAATCTCCCATTTCATTAGGCAAACTTATACGCATTGCTTCAGGCAAACTGTTTACCTCATAACCTTCAGGGATTTTAATATTAATACGAATATCTCGTAAAAAAGGATATTCAAAATCTATGGGATATTGGCGTTCATCAGATTTAAAAGGTGATTCAGTTTCCGTAAAAAATAATAAAGGACTTATGAGAATTTTATCTCCTATAATATCTACAGCAGCTTCTCTCTCAAAGTCGAAAGTCTCTACTATGGGCTCTGACAATTCTTTAAGATTATTTAGATTATAATTGCTAATTGCATCTAAGCCTAGTTTTTCCTGATGCTTATCAGCATAGTTATTCACATCGGTATCGCGATATTTAGCTCTAAAATCTAAAGCTTCAATACCTATATACCGTTTGATAAGCTCTCCACTTAATGAGCCTTCTTCAGATAATGTAGCATTTAAAAAGATATGCGTCGCTGAATTTAAATCTTCAAAAAGATCTATTTCCTGAGAAATACCATTTTTATTAATCATTCTACCATACCAGTTGTAAACACGCGTGGGCAGGATATTAGGCGCGCTTAATTTATCTGTAGCATCAAGCAGAATCGTTTTACCACCCTCCCGCACACCTGCCAGGACATAATTAAACCCTTCTAAGGTGGGAAAGTTAGGAATACCGTATTGCTTTGTACTTACTAAAACAGGGTTTGCATTCACTCCTACTTCCCGAAGAAGAGCTACAAGCATAAGATTAATTTCTGCAACATTACCAGAACCTAAAGTGAAGGCTTTTTTTAAACCCTGATCTGTATATTTCCCGTAATCCCCATTCCACGTCATTTTACCTTTGATGGCTTCTAAAGATGCTGTGATTTTATCTTCGGTACTTGTATTAGAGACAGTAATTGTTTTTCCTAAATCATTAAGGTAAATCGCACGCTCTAATTGCCCTCCAAAGTTAACCGACTTAAAAATTGATTTTGCAACCTCTTCCCAGGTGGTGGCATACGCCCTTTTATTTCCTTTATCAAATTCTGTTGAAACCAACTCATAGACTACAGACATTCTGTAGTTTTCAGGGTTGTTCATAAACACCTCTTTCTTTAAAGCTGGGATATTTTGTTTTGAAAATTCAGCGGTGATTTCACTAAATGTTATATTCATATTTCTTGTAGTAGAAAGGCTGGAACCATAAGCTCCTTTAGGATTATAACTAACCCCCAGAGTTCTTTTCTTTACAGATTCTTGAGGATCAATAGTAAAATATCCTTTTTTAATTCTTCTAAATGAAAACATACCCGGTGTACGCACTTTAGCATAATAATTTAACACCGGTATATTCTCCTGAAGTATTAAATCGTCAATTTTATAAAAAGGAGATATCGTCTTATAACTCCATTCTACAATACTGCCTACACGTGCATCTGGAAGCGTAAAACTGGTCTCGTTAAAATTTTCGCTTACTTCCTGTTCAAAAATTGCCTCTTTTGTAAGCTTGTGTTTTTTAATCTGCCCATCATCTAAATTATATGTAAAACCGCTCACATCTTCTACTTCTTCTTCATTTTTTTCTTTTTTATATAATTTGATTCGTTTTGTGGCATAATCAAGACCGCTGGTATTTAGAATTTTAATACGCTCTGTAATTTCATTTATAAAAACCCAATTTTTAAGTGTAGAATCGTAATCAAGATAAGTCTCTCTTATTTTGTCAATATAAACTGCGGGTGCTGTAGAATCATTCTCATAGATTCTAGAACTTAGGTCTTCTTCAGAAATTTTATCAAGCTTGTACTCTTGCGTACAAAGCGTATTTAAAAAAATAATAGCTGCCAGGCAAAACTTAAATTTGTGTAATCTCACATCTTATACTTTAGATAAAACAATCTTATTGTTTTGCTTAGAAACGATAAGTTCATAGAACTTCTTTAAATCCTGATAATATTGCGGGGTAATTATAGATGAGTTTAATGCCATTTCACAAGAAACCTGCACATACCCATTTGTATTAGATATTAAATATTTGAACACCCCTAAATCTTCAGCAAGATTCACAATTTCATTTTGAGGAAGACTTTCTACCACATAGCCTTGAGGAAGTTTAATGTTTATAATAAATCTATCTTTCCACGGGTACATAAAATCTACAGGATGTTTGCGCTCTTCAGACTTGAAGGGATTTTCTTGTGTTGCTAAATGTAGAAATGGCAATATGTAGAGTTTACCTCCTATTTCTTCTATACCATCTAGCATTTCAAAACTATAATTCAATTCTACAGGCTCGTAAACTTCTTCTATATTTTTAATTTCTAATTCATTAATTTCAATCCCCGAATACCGTTCTTCAAGTGTTTCCAGACTTTCCTGGTCACTTTTTCCACTATAATTTCTTCTGTAAGACAAACCGTAATTACCCGTGTATTGGCTACGCGCTCTACAAGAAATGGCTAAATCTTCTGTTATTTCTAAATTGAGCATGGTATTTTCTAATGCATGTTTTGTAGGGTTTAAACTCACCCATTCTGACGTACCATCTTCACGTATTAATCTACCATTCCAGTTTAAAAGCTTTTCCTCAAGCAAATTTGCAGCTCCCATTTTATGAGTAGCGTCCATCAGCATTACGTTCTCATCAAGTTTAACTCCGGCAATTACGTCGTTAAAACCATTACGGGTAGGAAAAAGAGGAATTCCATTATCGCGTGTACTTAATATAATAGGGTTTGCATCAAGTCCCACATAACGCAACATACTTACTAATAATAAGTTTATATCTGCCGTGTTACCTACTCCGGTTTTATAAGCATCTTTCACACCCTCATCTGCATAAATACCTATGTATTTATTCCAATTCATTTTTTGTTTAACAAACTCATAGATTCGCGTTGCTTTTTCTTCAGAAGTTGTTGAGCCCGATATAACCGCATCTACATCATCAGCATAAAACCGGTCGTTTTTTAACTGACCTCCAAAATTTTCAGAATCATAAATCGTTTTTGATACAGCCTCCCATGTACTGGTAATCGTCTCAAAAGGTTCGTTGGGGTATTTAGTATAGGCCAGTTCAAAGGTTATTGCAGACCTGTAGTTATCAATATTAGAAGAAAATACCTCATCTTTCATTGCGGGTACATTTTCAACATTAATTGAATAACTATTAGCTTGATAATCTATAGTTTGATTCTGCGTGGTATTTCTCTTTTGTAATTGACTGCCACTTAGGGTTGCAAAGCCGGCATTGCGATCAACACGTACTACATAATTTAATTTTGCAGCTTTACTCGACTCCTCTACTTTAAAAGGTTGTAATCCTTTACGATGCATCTGATACACCAACCACTCTGGACTGTAAAAACGAATATCTGCCTTGTTTAAAGGGATATCTTCCTGAAGACGTATTTCATCAATATTTGATAGAAACGGGGATACTAGCTTATACTTAAATTCTATAATACAACCCGCCTGAAGATTAGGCATTGTAAACTTTTCTACGTTGTAAAACTTATTACGTACTTCTTTAAAAATACCGTCATTCTGTAATTTAGTTTCAACTACTTTTCCATTTTCAAGCGTATAGGTTACTGCTTTAAGACTATTAATGTCTTCTTCATTATCACCTCCTCCCTGATATATTGGAATCACATGAGTACCCCATTCAAAACCTTCAGCGTTGTAAATTTTAATACGCTCATATATTTCTGTCGTGAGTGTAAAACCGTTATTCTGACTGTAATCAATGTGAGAATATTGCTCTCTAAATAAAATAGCTGCATCAGCATCAGAATCAAGCGCGTGAGATTCTTCTTTGAGTTCTTCAACAGAAACTTTTCCAAATCTAAAGTCCTGACCAAAATTTACTGTTGTAATTAGAAAAAACAGGAATAATGTAGTTTTATGCATATTTTATTTTTTTTCAATTAGTAATTTTTGACCATCTAAACGCACACAGTTTTTATAAAAATCACGATACGCATTATAAACACCTACCGAATATTCTCCTTCGTTTAATTTTAAAATGCGGGTATAGTATAGCATACCCTCTTTGATTTTGTAGGTTGCCTTGTAGGAGGCAAATTCTTCAGTAATTTCGATATCTTCAGGAAGACTATTTACTGTGAAATTTTGAGGAAGCGCAATTTCAACTTCCTGTTTTTGCACCGTGCCTCTTAGAATTATAAAATTCGATTTTCGATCAACATAACGTGGCGGTATTGCATCTCTTGTAAGCGCAAAGGGATTTACTTCAATTAAAAAATTCTCATTTATTTTTGAAGCATATCCAGATGCTTCAATATTCATGTCTTCTTTATAGTTAATTGCCAGCTTATCATTTTGCAAACTAATATCTGATACCGATAGATTCTTTATACCGTCAAAAGTGTTGTAATAGTAATCTTTGAGATCTTTATCATTCTTAGTGTCTAACTGCATTCGGGCCGAATAATAAATTCCCTCGGAAGTTCTGGATATAGAACCCGATAAATCGCCTGCGGCGTCTAATATAAATTTTGCTGAGACTTTATTGAGATTATCTTCCTGCTCGTATTTTGTAGTTCGTGCCAGCTTACCACCTTCTTCGGTTACTAATAAAACGTCTCTGTCATCTGTAAACAAACCCATATAACCAAATGGAGTCTCCTGACTGGTACATTCTAAAAATTTAATAGAATCTCCAAGCTGTACACCCAAAATTGCGTGATTACCCTGCATAGCAACAACATCTGTCTCTAATGACTCTTTGCCGGTATCACCGTATAAAATGGTATAATAGGATTTTATACCCGCCGCTTTAAGCAAACTTTGTGTATAGCTACTTAAAGCCTTACAGTCGCCATAACTTAATCGCTGTACATCTGAAGCATTCATAGGTTTCCAACCACCTATTTCTACCTGCACACTAATGTACCTTACCTTATCCTGTACAAGTTGATAAATAGCTCTTGCCTTAGCCTCCTCATCTGGTAGATCTTTAACAAGTTCTTGCACTTGCGCTATAGTCGCTGCATCGAGATCTTGTGTATCTATAACCAATTCATCATACATCCATTTACCAAAATCTTTCCAATTGCCGGCAATACCAGGTACTCCTTCTAAATAAAACGTATCAAAAAAGCACTTTACACGTGGCATTCTTTTATCGAGAGCAGGAGAATTATATTCTTGTGATATCGGGGTAATATTACGTGCCGTCCAAACGGTTTTAACTGCTGTTTCTTCTACCGTAACATCATACTCCTCTAGGTGTGTAGATTTTGATCTTAGGATATTTTCCGGATTATGTATTACAGTAAATTGTGAGAATTGAGTTCCACTTTCATACCGGGAGACGGGCATCCATTCTCTGAGAAAAGCAGTGGTTTTAGATTCGGTTTCTGAAACAAAACTTACCGTATAGGGATATGAAGTTGCCGTATAATCTAAATACATGATGCGACTATCTGCATACAACGTTCCGCCGCTTACTGCACTCACATCTTTAAAATCTCGCTTTTTTATTTTTTGCTTTTCATTGCCCAGTAAGTCGTAGATAACTGCTTCTATTTTAGAAACTTTAGAATTGTTATTGTAACTAGCATAGGCTTTCACATCAGATAAACCAGCCTTATTATAAACGGTAACAACTCTATAAACTGAAGTTTTTAACGTGCCTTCTTCTGAAAGGTCTAAGGTGATTTCTTCGTGTATAATTACACTGTCTGCTCCCTGAGAAAGGGCAGAGTCGACATTTAATGCTGAGAAGTTTACTTCTTGACTAAATGTAAGTAGGGGGCAAACAATTAGGAGGAATAATAACTTTTTGATAATATGTATATTGTTTAGCAATATACTAAAATCTTAATATTTTCCTAAACTATTCTCTGTTTTTAGAATCAATTGTAATAGTTACCGGCCCGTCGTTGATGATGGAAACTTTCATATCGGCGCCAAATTCACCTGTTTTAATCCGTTTACCAAGCTTCTGAGAAAGTGCTCCTACAAAATTTTCATACAGTGGAATTGCAATTTCGGGTTTCGCGGCATTTAAAAATGAAGGTGTATTTCCTTTTTTTGGTAGAAATTAAATCTATATTTTGAGACTAAACATTTTAAATCAAGAATTAGAACGCTATTAAAGGTTTTCAAACCGCTTTAACCGGGCTTTTAACTCAGTTATTTGTTCATCTTTCTCTTTTATGCGTAATTCGTATTGCGCTATAAGCTTTTCTGAAAGTTGGTATATAACATTGGTACTATTATCAGTGCTGCAATGTTGTTTTTATCCTTCGCTACAATCTTTTGAGAAGATATTAATTCATAGATATCGGTCTCTAGCTCCGTAGCTAATCGTTCTAAAAGTTGAATGTGTAGTACAGATTTGCTACTCTCAATATTACTTAAGGTGGCTTGGGCGATTAGTACGCGCTCAGCAAGGTATTATTGAGACAAATTATTTTTATCCTTTTTTTATAATTATCATATTTAACGACATTTTTTATAACTCACAACAATAAATTAACTATCTTTAACTTAAAAATTTCATTTTATGAAAAGTTTAAAATTACACGAAATGGAAAATTTAAATGGAGGTAATCGTTGTGATAATGCTAGTAATTCCATTATAATAGCTGGCTTAATTGCCGGTACTGCAGTAACTGTTCTTGCTATGGGTGCTGGCTGTTTAATTGGGGTTGCAATTGCTACGGGTTCATTAGCAAACTGTCATAATGGTTGGTTGAGTGATATGATTGGGTAAATAATATAGGAACAAAATAATCATGAATAAAAACCTCCCGATACTTTTAACGTTGATTGGAATTATATTAATTGCATCATTGACATATACTTTTACCTATGCTCAAGGAACTAGTTTTGACAGCATGCTATTAATTATTTTTGCTCTGGTTATCTCTTTACTTACTGGTATAAGATTTTATTTTAAGAACAAGTCTAATTGATTTTAGTAATAAATTTCAAAAACACTTATTTGAAATCCCAAATAAGTGTTTTTGAAATTTAGTAATATGAAGTATAATTTTATATTGTTGGTTATTCTAACATTAGCCCTAAGTTGGTTTCCAAAAAACTATTACACACAGAAGCACTTATTTTATCTAATCTGGCCGATACTCTAACTACTGATCAATTAAATGATGTAGTTGCATCGACTTCTAAATGGCAATGGGTAGGTAATTTATAGATCCCCGTATTTCTTTTTATAAAAGTCTTTATCTTAGCTGCAATCATTAATACTTGACTTTTTTTCATAAATGTATCTATAAAATTTAAAGCTCTTCTTAAAATAATAAGCTTAGCCGAGTTTATTTTTCTTCGATTTGCTGGTAAAAAACAGTTGTTTTCAAATGTATCTATAGAATTGGAAAAGGGTAAACTGGCCGCTTTAGTTGGAGAAAGCGGTAATGGCAAAAGTACTATTGGGCAAATTCTTCAAGGTTTTTATAAAATAGAAAGTGGAACTGTTCTATTAAATGGTAATCAAGACTTAGAAGCGGTTTCCCTAGAAAGCTACCGAGATTATATAGGGGTTGTACCACAAGACATCCACATTTTTCCGGGTACCGTAATTGACAATATCCTTCTCGGGAGCGACGTAAATTTTGACAGGTTAAATGCCTTTCTTAAGGAATATAGTTTTGATCAACTTTTTGCCAAATTCCCACAAGGTGTAGCTACAATTTTAGGTGAAGAAGGCATCAACCTCTCTGGTGGACAAAAACAACTCGTGGCATTTGCACGCGCACTTTATAAAAATCCAGATTTACTTACCCTTGATGAAGCTACTGCGGCAATGGATAGGAATACAGAAAATTTTATCCTCAAGATTTTGGGTAAAATAAAAAGCGATTGTGCTGTGTTATTTATTTCACATCGTCTTCACAATTTGCCAAAAATAGCCGATACGATCTATGTACTAGAAAACGGTACAATTCAAGCTTCTGGCAATCATGATCAACTTCTTGAAAGCATCAATTTCTATAGCGAATACTGGCTTTAAAACATTTAGATCAGGACTACTCTCTGTTTTTAGAATCAATTGTAATAGTTACTGGCCCATCGTTGATGATGGAAACTTTCATATCGGCGCCAAATTCGCCTGTTTTAACCTGTTTGCCAAGCTTCTGAGAAAGTACTCCTACAAAATTTTCATACAGTGGAATTGCAATTTCGGGTTTCGCAGCATTTAAAAATGAAGGTCGATTTCCCTTTTTTGTAGATGCAAATAAAGTAAACTGACTTATTAAAAGTATTTCGCCATTTTGATCAATAATACTTTCATTCATTAAACCCTCGGCATCACTAAAAACGCGAAGGCCACATATCTTTGAAGTTAGCCAGTCAATATCAGACTCATTGTCATTAGGCTCAATACCAAGAAGTATCATAAAGCCAGAAGCTATTTCTCCTTTGATAACATTATCTATAATTACTGAAGCTTCGCTTACCCGCTGAATAACTACTCGCATATTTTAAATTTAGGGAATGTAACTTAGGGCTGAGGTTGATCATAAACATTACGCCGGTAATTTTCCTCATCTCCTTCAATAATCTGTTTGTAGCTTTGATAACGTGACCAGCTTAATTGGTCATCTTCAAGAGCTTCTTTTATTGCGCATTTAGGTTCTTCAAGGTGTAAGCAATTATTGAATTTGCATTGATCTTTTAACGCAAAAAACTCAGGGAAATAATTACCTAACTCTTCCTTTTCAATATCAACAACTCCAAAACCTTTTATTCCTGGAGTATCTATTATACGGGCGTCAAACGTAAGATCATACATCTCTGCAAAAGTAGTTGTATGTTGACCTTGCATATGCTGACCGCTTATTTCTTTAGTTTTTAAATCTAATGAAGGCTCTAGTGCATTGACCAGCGTAGATTTACCCACACCACTATGCCCCGAGAACATACTGGTTTTACCCAGCATTAATTCTTTGACCTGATCTACATTTTTACCGGTTTTTGCAGAAACACCAATACAGGTATACCCTATTTCACGGTACATTTCGGCCAGATATTTAACCTCGCCAAATTCTTCATCATTTAACGTATCTACTTTATTAAAAAGCAAAACAGCTTTGATATGATAAGCCTCACACGTAACTAAAAATCGATCTATAAATGCAGTAAATGTAGGTGGATTGTTAAGCGTAACAACTAAAAAACACAGATCTATATTTGCAGCAATAATATGCGTCTGCTTTGACAAATTTACAGATTTACGTATGATGTAATTTTCTCGTTTGTCTATATCTTTAATAACTCCCGTTACAGCATCACTGGTCTGCTCTAACTCAAACACAACCGTATCGCCTACCGCCACAGGATTTGTACTTTTTATACCCTGCATTCTAAAGCGGCCCTTAATACGGCAATCGTAAAATGTGCCGTCTTTTGTTTTAACGCTGTACCAACTTCCGGTAGATTTGTAAACCGTTCCTTTCAAAAATTATTTTTAAATAATGAGTTTGTAAAACTACTTTATTTTAAAGAACTCAAATAGTTAAAGCGTAAAATACATTAGCGGTAAAGCGCTTTAGATTAAAAAAATAAAAGAGATTGAGTCAAAGTCATAAAACGCCTTTATAAAATAATTTTGAATAATACTAATTTGAAAAGTCATTAGTTTTGTGGTTATTGCGAACCAAACAATAACCTCAAATATGAAAAAAATTACACAATTCCTTTTTCTAGTTACTTTTTTAAGCGGATTTATCGCCCAGTCTCAAACGCATTTATATGAAAATCCAAAGTTTGACGAGCTAGCCAAAGACCATAAAAACATTGCTATTCTACCTTTTAAAACAAAAATAGAATTACGCCCCAAGCAGATGGAAAAGTTAGAGCCCGGTCAACTGGAAGAGATGCAATTAAGCGAAGCTGAAAGCCTCCAGGACGCTATGTATTCCTGGTTTCTTAAACGTAAAAAAAGAGGAACCCTCGCAATAGAGGTACAACAACCATCACGTACAAAGGCTTTATTATTGAAGCAAAACATCAATGCAGAAAATATAGAAACCTATACTCCAGAAGAACTTGCTCAAATTCTGGAAGTTGACGCCATCATATCTGGCACTTACGACACTAACAAACCTATGTCTGAGGGGGCTTCTATTGCATTAGGCCTTTTAATAGGCTTCTGGGGAAGTACAAATTCTGCGATTGTAAATATGAATATTAACAATGCAGCAGATGGCGAGTTACTATGGAATTACAATAAGAAAGTTTCCGGAAGCTTTGGAAGCAATTCTGACGATCTCATAAATGTTTTAATGCGTAAAGCCTCTAGAAGACTGGCATACACAAAATAGTCTCTAAATTTAGAAATAATAAAAAAGGCGCTCATTGAGCGCCTTTTTTATTATTTCAATCATATGAAGATTATGCCTCTTCCATTCTCGAAATTTTCTTTTGGTGATTAATAGATTCCTGGTGAATCGCTTTAAACACGCGTAAAATAAACTCTTCACTTAAGTTATTTTTCTCTCCTTCTAAGATCATTGCTCCCAAAATCTCATTCCATCGTTTAGATTGAAGTATCGCTACGTTATTTTGCGTTTTAAGCTCCCCTATAGAATCTGCAATTTTCATACGCTTACCCAGACTTTCAATAAGTTGATGATCTACAACATCTATTTGTGTACGTAATGTATTTAATTTATTATTAAATTCTGCAGCAGTACCTTCTTCCTTACGTATTTTCAAATCTTTCATAATTTGAACCAGTGTAGAAGGGGTTATTTGTTGTGCAGCATCACTCCATGCATTATCAGGATCGTAATGCGTTTCAACCATAATACCATCGTAATTAAGATCAAGACCTGTTTGACACAAATCAAATATAATATCACGACGACCTGCAATGTGAGAAGGGTCTAAGATTAGAGGTAAATCAGGAAATTTATCTTGTAAATCTACTGCAACCTGCCACTCAGGGTTGTTACGGTAACGGGTTTTCTCATACGTAGAGAACCCTCTGTGTATTACGCCTAAATTTTTAACATCTTGCGTATAAAAGCGCTCAACAGCTCCTAACCACAATGCTAAATCTGGGTTTACCGGGTTTTTAATAAGTACGACTTTATCTGTGCCTTTTAAAGCTTCTGCAATTTCCTGAATGTTGAATGGAGAAACAGTAGTACGTGCACCTATCCATAAGATATCTACATCATGCTTAAGAGCTAGTTCAACATGGTTTGGGTTTGCTACTTCTGTAGTTGTAAGCATACCGGTTTCTTCTTTTGCTTTCTGAAGCCACTTTAAACCTAAAGCTCCTACTCCTTCAAACATTCCCGGGCGCGTACGCGGTTTCCAGATTCCTGCTCTAAATACAGTTGCGTCTGTATCTTTTAATTCATGTGCTATTTTTAGCACTTGTTCTTCGGTCTCTGCACTACAAGGTCCTGCAATTACCAGAGGATGATCCAGATTGAATGCATCTAACCAGTTTCTAAGTTCTTTCTTGTTTTCCATATCCTACAAATTTACGGCATTTTGCCAATTACGATAATCCTTTAAGTATTGATTTTATGTGGTTTGTATTTTCCATTTCGTTATAAACCTCCTCATAGTCGCCGGCTTCAAGAACGTTTTTGAAATGTGTTAAATTGTTTATGTATTCGGTAAGGCTTTCTAAAACATTAGCCTTATTCTCTTTAAAAATAGGGGTCCAGGTTGCCGGATTACTTTTTGCTAGTCGTACTGTAGAAGCAAAACCACTACCCGCCATATCAAAAATATCTTTTTCGTTTTTCTCTTTTTCAATAACGGTTTTGCCCAGCATAAAACTGCTTATGTGCGACAAATGTGATACGTATGCAATATGTTTATCGTGTGAATGCGGATTCATATAGCGAATACGCATTTCTAAAACTTGAAACAACTGCATTGCCTTAGCCAGCAATACTTCGTCTGTCTCTTCTATCTCACAAAGAATCATTGTTTTTTCTTTAAACAAATTTTCTATTGCTGCAGAAGGTCCAGAAAATTCTGTACCTGCGATAGGATGTGCTGCTAAAAAATTAGCGCGTTTAGGATGGTTGCGTACGGCATCGCAAACGCTTCCTTTAGTAGAGCCTACATCTATAACAAGCGCTTTGTCTGCTACTGCATCAAGAACAGGCGGTAAAAACAAATTAGCCTGATCTACCGGTATTGCAAGAATAACAAGGTCTGCCTGGCTCAATGCTTCAAATCTTGAGGAATGATCAATCACACCAAGACCTACTGCTTCTGTTAAATGATTATCGCTACTGTCTATACCATAAATTGTACTCTCTGGTAATATGCGCTTTAAATCGCGCGCAATAGAACCGCCTATAAGCCCTATACCTAAAACAAATATGTTTTTAAAATCTTCCAAGTTGACTTGTTTTATTGCTATTCTTAACTTCTTTGATACCCCGCAAGCTTAAAACCTGCTAATCGCTTCTCTAATTTTATCTTCTGTTACGCAAAGCGAAAAACGTATATATCCTGCTCCCTGTGAGCCAAATATGGTTCCCGGGGTTATAAATATGCTTTTCTCTAAAAGAATGTCATCTATAAAAGATTCTGCATCTGATGCTCCTTCCGGCAGTTTTGCCCAGATAAACATACCCGCTGCCTCTTTATCATACGTACATCCCAGAACATCTGCAAGTTGCCACATAAGCTCTCGCCTTGATTTATAAACCGAATTAAGTTCATTAAACCAGCGCTCCCCTTCAGTTAAAACCGCTGCTGCACCTTTTTGAATTCCGTAGAACATACCGCTATCCATATTACTTTTTACGGTTAGTACTGCGTTTATATAATCTTCTGCACCCAGTAACATACCCACGCGCCAGCCAGACATGTTAAATGACTTACTCAAAGAATTAAGCTCAAGCGCCACTTCTTTTGCTCCTTGAATACTTAGAATACTCTCAGGATTATCATTTAAAATAAAGCTGTACGGGTTATCATTAATCAAAAGAATATTTTGAGCTTTTGCGAAGGCAATTAATTTTTCAAAATCTGCTGTAGTAGCCTTAGCCCCTGTTGGCATATGAGGATAATTAACCCACATCAACTTAACCTTACTCAAATCTAACTTAGCAAGCTCTTCGTAATTAGGCATCCAGTTATTTGCCGCATCAAGATTGTAATACACAGGCTCAGCCTCAAGCAAATTAGTTACCGAAGAATAGGTAGGATAACCGGGATTAGGTATTAAAACCTGATCACCCTGATTAAGAAATGCCATGCTTATGTGCATAATGCCTTCTTTAGACCCCATTAAGGGTAAAATCTCTGTTTCAGAATCTAAGGTTACTGCATACTTACTCACATAAAAGTCGCTCATCGCTTTTGTAAGTTGAGGCAAACCCTTATAACTCTGATACTGGTGTGCAGGCGCATCTAGTAAAGATTGTGTGAGCGCATCTATAACGTGAGGCGGAGGTGGCAAATCTGGACTACCTACACCCATATTTATGATAGGTTTACCTGCCGCTGCAAGCGCTCTTACCTCTTTAAGCTTACGCGAAAAGTAATATTCTGAAGTCTGCTGTAAACGTTTAGCCGATTCTATAATCATTATTTCCGATTTTTATATTCTCCGAGAACTTTAAACTCTGCAGCCATTATAGCCAATAATTTTTTTGCCTTATCAAAATCTTTATACTCTTTAAAAGTCACATCAACAAAAAAAGAATACACCCAGGGCGTTTCAATAACTGGTAACGACTGTATTTTTGTAAGGTTTAATTTGCAATCACTCATCACGTTAAGTACCGCTGCCAGACTGCCTCTTTTATGATCTGTCAAAAATTTAACCGAAGCTTTATCAGGTACATCAGTATCTGTACGCCCATTATTATTCAGAATAAAAAAGCGTGTTGAATTGTCTTTAATGGTTTGCATGTTTTCTGCTAAAATCTCTAAACCATAAATTTTTGCTGCAGTGACACTGGCTATTGCTGCTACATTTGTCAATTGACCCTCGGCGATGCGTTTTGCCGCTCCTGCTGTATCATCATCTTCAACAAGGCGTATGTTACTTTTATCTTTAAAAAAATCTTTACATTGTAATAAAGCCATGGGGTGAGACCATACTTCTTTAATATTTTCGAGAGTCTGCCCGGGCATCGCCATTAAATTTTGACTTATAGGCAAATAATGCTCACCTTCAATATTTAACTGGTGATAGTCTATTAGTGCATAATTAGGTATGATGCTTCCGGCTATAGAGTTTTCTATTGCCATTACTGCATCTGTACTTTCACCTTTTAAAAGACTATTAACCACATCCTGAAAATTGCGGCAAGCCACAACCTCAACATCTTCGCTAAAAAAATCCTGAGCTACCTTATGGTGAAAGGATCCTTCAATTCCCTGTATGGCTACCTTATGTTTCACAGATGCGTATTTAGTTTTTAAGTTTCAGTTTAAAACAAAAAAAGTCCCGATTTTTTAAATCGGGACCTATATGATATATCAATACTATACGATTATAGCGGTCCCGTTTCTCTCAGAAAGAAAAAGAAATAATAACGGTTATAAAAGTAAGGTACGTTGAACATGTGTTGTTTCTGTTTTACGGTGCTAAAGTAATTAAATAATTAGGAATCTTTTAAAATGCGACTAACTTTTACAGATAATCAATTAAATAGCTCATTTTATTAGACTAAATCAAATTAGACCTTTAAAAAACATCCTTTTTTTAGTGATAAAGCTTTTGTTAAATCAAACTCTCCAAATTATTAAGTAAATCATTACGTATTTTAAGTATTTAGAAAGATAAGGCTGTTGCCTATTTGCTTAATTTTAGCCACCCAACCAAAAATAAAATGCGCAGCTTATGTCTATTGTGGTAAATGCCATCTCAAAAAATTATGGAACGCAAAAAGCGCTTGATGCGATCTCCTTTAACATACAGAAAGGAGAGATTACCGGGTTTTTAGGACCTAATGGAGCCGGTAAGAGCACGATGATGAAAATACTTACCACCTATCTAAAGCCCACTTCAGGTGATGCATTAGTAAATGACTATTCTACGAAAACACAACAGCTTGAAGTTCAAAAAAGTATAGGTTACCTGGCGGAAAATAATCCGTTATATCCTGAAATGTATATTAGAGAATATTTAAAGTTTCAGGCAGATCTTAATAATGCCCCAAAAGAGCGCATTGAGGAAGTTATAACGCTTACCGGTTTAACTCCCGAAATCACTAAAAAAATCAAACAGCTAAGTAAAGGTTACAGACAACGTGTGGGTCTTGCTGCCGCACTAATAAATGATCCCGAAGTTTTAATTTTAGACGAGCCTACAACAGGTTTAGACCCCAATCAGTTAAAAGAAATACGATCGCTAATAAGAACTATTGGTAAAACTAAAACCGTTTTACTATCTACACATATTATGCAAGAGGTTGAAGCGATTTGCGATCGTGTGATAATAATTAATAAGGGACATATTGTAGCAGATAAAAAACTTGATAATCTTAAAGATGATAAGGAGCAGGTTATAGAAGTAGAATTTGATTATCGTATAGAAGAAGTGGCTTTACTACAACTCCCTAAAGTAATATTGGTTAAAAACACAAAAGGATTTGTTTATGAAATTACTTTTGAAACAATAACAGATATGCGACCGGTAATTTTTGATTTTGCACACGACAATGGTCTTAAAACCTTACAGCTTACCAAAAAGAATCGTTCATTAGAACAACTTTTTCAAGAACTCACCAGCTAACAACACACTATGGTATTTTATGCTTTTGCCCTTTTTCTAATTCTCATTGCCCTACTGCCCCTAACGCAGGGAACACACTGGGTAATACGCGGCTGGGATTTTATACGGGTTCAAACCAGTTTTTTACAACTTTTAGTTATTATATTAATTGCTGTATTTGCTTTTCCTGAAGCAACCTGGGAGTATATTGTAGCGGCTTGTCTAATCGCAACGCTTTTATTTCAAGTTTATAAAGTATTCCCATACTCGCACTATTACCCTATACGTGACAAAAAGCCTGAAAATCCTGAAAAACTTCAACAAATAAGCCTACTCACATCTAATGTTTTACAAACCAATACAGATTACGATAAACTTATAAAGCAAGTTGAAGAACATCAACCAGATTTGTTACTGGTGATGGAAACCGATAAAAACTGGGAAACCGGATTAAAATCTCTTGAAGAAAACTACCCGCATATTGTACCTGTACCACTAGATAATTTTTACGGTATGCACCTTTATAGCAAGTATGAGTTAGGGGACACTCAAGTAAATTATCTTGTCGAAAAAGATATCCCATCTATATTTACAAAGGTTTATTATAATCATGAATCGTTTATAAATCTTATTTGCGTACACCCTGCTCCTCCCAGTCCTACCGAAAATGAAACATCAGAAGAACGCGATGCTGAACTTCTAATAATAGGAAAAGCAGTGCGGGAATTAGAGAGTCCTGTGATTGTTTGTGGCGATTTAAATGATGTAGTATGGTCTAGAGTAAGTAGACTATTTGCTAAAATGACCGGTTTAATTGATCCTAGAATAGGCCGAGGACTCTTCCCTACCTTTCATGCAGATCACTGGTATTTAAGATTTCCTATAGATCACTTATTTCATTCTGAAGATGTTGTGGTAGATAAGATGAAACGTTTACCGCACGTGGGTTCAGACCATTACCCTATGTTCTTTACTTTCTGGCTTGAAACCGAAGAAATCATAGAAAAACCCGAATTAGATGAAGAGACTAATGAAGAAATAGAAGAGCGTATAAACGAAGGACTTGAAAGCGCAGAATAAGAAACTAGAAAGCCCCCTTTCGGGGGCCTGATTGCCAGAAAATTATGTTCATCTCTGAACGAGTCCCTAAACCCAATCCTGACATTACTATTTATTCACACAAATTGATGTAAAATACTTGTACAAAAGTATAAAATTATAATTAATAATTATTAAAATATTTAAAAGTGTTTTAATAACATTAAATCACTAAAAATAATTTAACGTCAATCACCTCTTTATTTATAAGTGCTTAAGCAAAACATTAGCTTTCAAATTGAAACAACCAACTTATGTTTAGTTTACAAGTTTGATTGAATCTCACAAATTTCTTGTATGAGATAACTCAATTTATAATTATCACTAATTACTTCATTTATACTTAAACATTTGAACTTACAGATAAAGGGTATTCTAAGCATTCAGAAAGTATCTTCTTATAGATTTACAATAAGATTATTAGCAAGCCTTTTTCCGTTGAAAAATGAAATGCATATTCCGTTTTACTTTATGAGCATTATTTTGCCACGATTTAAAAATGGCGCTCATAGCCCTACAGTATTATACATCTCAAATATATCATATTGGCTGATATATTTACATGTAATCGGTATTAAAATAAATAAAATGATTATGATGTAAGTTTAAGATTACAAAAAAATCATTTTAATTTGATTTTTCAAGTGTACTCAACCCTAATTTTTCAATCACTTTTCCTACAGTTAGACCTTGAATTAATATGGAAAATATGACAATCACATAAGTGATGATTAGAAATAAGTCGCGGTGCATATCTGCTGTTAAACCGAGTGCAAGTGCTATAGATATTCCTCCTCGCAAACCACCCCACGTCATTACTAAATTAGTTTTTGGCGCAAAATTGAGATGCTTCTCAAAAAACGTTATAGGCAGCAGTAATGATAGATATCTACATATAAGAACTACGGGTATTGCTATAAGACCGGCAACTATTGCACTAAAATCTAGAGTGAGCACGAGCATTTCCATACCTATGAGAACAAATAGGATGGTATTGAGTAATATATCTATTAGCTCCCAAAATTTATCTACATAAGTCTGTGTAAGCTCTGACATTGTATGTTTGCGTGCTGTGTCATTACCCACAAGTAGACCTGCAGTAACCATCGCTAAAGGCGCAGACATATGTAGTTGCTGAGCTAGAACAGTACCACCCATTACGGCGGCAAGCGTGATTATAACTTCAATATCATAATCGTCTATAGACTTTAAAAGCCTGTAGGTAACCCAGCCAATAGCAAGACCTAAACCTATACCTCCTAAAACTTCCAGCCCAAACAGTTTAACTATTTCACCTGCGGAAACAGATTCAGTAGAACCCGCAATTTTAAATAGCGTAAGAAACACAACAACTCCTACGCCATCATTGAAAAGAGATTCGCCGACAATTTTAGTTTCTAAATTTTTAGGTGCTCCTGCCTTTTTAAGTATTCCCAAAACTGCGATAGGGTCTGTAGGAGAAATTAAAGCTCCAAAAAGTAAACAGTATATAAAATCAATCTGTAAACTCAATAATGCAGTCACCCCGTAAAGAGCGACCCCTACCAGAAATGTGGAAGTTAAAACACCTATTGTTGAAAATACTAAAACTGGCCAACGTTGTACTCTAAGTTGTTCAAAATTAGTATGCAATGCTCCTGCAAAAAGCAGAAAACTCAGCATACCATCTAGCAAAACACTTTCAAAATCTATACTTTTAATTATAGCTCTCTCTGCATTTAGCAATGTATCGTTTACCGTACCTAGAATAACAACCGCTACCGTAAACAGTAGTGTAATCAACATCAAACCTATGGTATTAGGCAATTTTAAAAACCGAACATTGATGTAACCAAAAACTGCTGCAAGAACTACCAGAATAGTTACGATAAGAAAATAATCCATAATTTAGGTAGCGTATTTTTATTCTATAATTTATTAGTATTTACTTCTATCCAGTATCCGTCAGGGTCTGTAAAATAAATTTGCCGCACACCGTCTGGGCGGGTATTAGTTACCTTTTTTTCTCCGGGCCAATTTTCAAAATGAACCTTCTTTTCAATTAAGAAAGCCATAAAACCATCAAGGTCATTTACGTTAAGAGCTAGATGCACACCTTTATGTGGTTTAAATAATTCTTCGCTTTCAATTAGATGTATTTGCACTTTGTTTTCTAATTCAAACCATTTGAATTTAGGACCAAGACCTGCATTGTCAATTTCCTTTAAACCCAGTATATCCCGGTAAAATGAAGCTGCCTTATCAAGGTCTTTTACCAATAGGGCATCGTGATCTTTATTAAATTCAAAATTTTGTGCTGAAGCTAAATTCATTGTAAAAAGTACTAGTATTAGGTACCAAGCAGTTTTCATTGTATACCAATTAAATTAATAAATCTCGTCTATCATATTTGCGACAAGGGCAGTCCATCCCGTTTGATGAGAAGCTCCTATACCCCTACCGGTATCTCCGTGAAAATACTCGTAAAATAAAATAAGGTCTTTAAAATTAGGATCTCTATACGTTTCCTTATGTAAAGCATTTACAGGCCTGTCGCCGTGCTCATCTTCCTGAAAAATACTAATTAAGCGCCTCATTAAATCTTTTCTTATCGCTTCTAATCCCATTATGTTACCGCTTCCGGTAGGATATTCTAACTCTAAATCACTACCATAGTAATCTCTAAACTCTTTTAGAGCGGTTGTAAAAAGATAATTAAACGGCATCCATACAGGTCCACGCCAATTAGAATTGCCCCCAAACATAGAAGATTCTGACTCTGCAGGTTCATATTTTATATCATAACTCGTATTTGCTATATCTATCGAATAGGTTGTCTCGTGTATTTTTGAAAGGGATCGTATTCCCTGATTACTTAAAAACTCCTTTTCATCAAACATAGTTTTTAATAGAATCTGTAGTCGGTCTTTAGGAACCAGTGCCAGCAATAGATCAGATTCATCAGAAAATTCCTGAATAACCATATACTTCAGGTTTTTCATTCGGTATTTTCTAAACCAGTCAACGCTGTATTTAAAATTAGGTAATCTATCTAGCGTTGCTTTACTAATATGCAGTACTGCTACTAATGACATCATCCCTACAATAGATCGCACTTTTATGGGTTGATAGGTCCCGTCTTGAAATACCAACTTATCATAGAAAAATCCTTCTTCTTCATCCCAGGTCCCCACATATTTCTCACTACGTTTATTAAGTGCTTCAGCTATAAAGATAAAATGCCCAAAAAACTTAGTACACATCTCCTCGTATGAGCTGTCTTCTAGAGCTATTTTAATACTTATCTCTAACATATTTAAGCAATACAACGCCATCCACGAGGTACCATCTACCTGCTCTAAATGTGCATTGCCGGGAATACCACTGCTTCGGTCAAATACCCCAATATTATCTAAACCTAAAAATCCACCCTGAAAGACATTATTTTGCTTTCGATCTTCCTGATTTACCCACCAGGTAAAATTCAACGAGAGTTTATTGAAGATTCGTTTCAGAAAATCTATATCAGATTTTCCCGCGCTGTCCCGTTCTATTTTAAAAATCTGCAAAGCTGCAAATGCTTGAGTAGGCGGATTCACATCACTAAAGTTCCACTCATAAGCGGGAATTTGGCCATTAGGCGCCATATACCATTCTTTTGTAAACAGCAGCAATTGCTTTTTAGCAAAATCAGGATCAATATAGGCCATTGTAATGCAATGAAACGCACTATCCCAGGCGGCATACCAGGGATATTCCCAGGCATCTGGCATTAAATGAATATCGTGATTACGTAATGTTTTCCAGGTACTATTGCGCCCATGTTGACGCTCTTTAGGTGGTGTAGACACTTTAGGATCTCCTTTTAACCACTGCTCTACTTCGTAATTGTAATATTGTTTTGACCACAATAATCCGGCAAATGCCTGTCGCTGAATATTTTTAGCTTCAGGATTAGCTACAGATTTAATACCCTCATAAAAGTCTGCACACTCCTGCGCCCTGGTTACAAATAACTGATCAAAATTTTTGTCAAAAGCATCTTTGGGTTCGCCAGAGGTTAATCTCAATTTAAAAACTACAGTTTCACCTCCCTTTAATTTACGGCTATAATGCGGTGCAAACTTGGTTCCTTCTTGTTTTTTTTTCGCTAAACGATAATCGTTTTTAACTACAGTATTGTGAAAAAAATCTTTCTTATACGGGTGATCATTAGGCTGTAAATACAGCTTCTCTTCATTGGTTTCATTTTCAGTAAACAGCAAATGATCTGGCTTCTGAAAGAAAAAATTATATTCTCCTGTATAGGGGTGTTTTATTTGGACTGAAGGATTTTTTCTTGCTTTACTTTTTTGAATTGAAGGCTTAAAGGGCATTTCTCTAAAATCCCAAAAATTACGCACCCACAGTGTAGGCAACACGTGTAATTCTGCTTCTTTAGAATTGCGATTTGTTACCGAAATTTTTATGCAAATATCATCTGGCCCTGCTTTTGCATACTCGGTAACTACATCAAAATATTCATTCTTATTAAACAGGCCGGTGTCTAGAAGTTCATATTCAAGTTCTTGCCGTGTTCTGTTTTTATTAGATTTTACTAACTCTCCATACGGAAATTCTTTCTGAGGATACTTATACAAATGCTTCATATAAGAGTGCGTGGGCGTATTCTCTAAATAATAATACAACTCTTTCACATCTTCGCCGTGATTACCCTCAGGACCTGTAAGACCAAATAGACGCTCTTTTAAGATTTTATCTTTCCCATTCCATAAAGAAAGACCAAAACAAATGTTACAATAGCGATCTGTAAAACCTGCTAAACCATCTTCTCCCCAACGATAAACCCGACTACGAGCCTGATCGTGTGTAAAATAACCCCAGGCATCACCTCCGGGACTGTAATCCTCTCTTACGGTACCCCATTGTCGCTCACTTAGGTAAGGCCCCCAGTGTAACCAGTCTTCTTTATCTGAATAGTGCGCATCAAGGCGCTTTTGTTCTTCTGTATTTTTCTTAGCCATTTGTTGTAAATCCTGGATAGCACGTCATTCCCCCATCTACAAAAAGAGTAGTGCCATTAATATATTCTGATTCATCTGAAGCCAGCCAGGCGGCTGCGCTTCCTATATCATCAGGTACGCCTATGCGTTTATACGGTATTAATTTATTTAATTCTTGCAAAGCCTCTGGTGTTTGCCAGGCTTCTTTGTTAATAGGCGTTTTAATAGCACCCGGCGCAATGCTGTTACACCTTACTTTTAAAGGGGCATATTCCTGACAAATACTCTCCATTAGCATAACTAGCCCACCTTTAGAAGCTGCATAGTTAGTATGTCCTGCCCAGGGAATTATTTGATGAACAGAGCTCATATGTATAATTTTACCTAAAGATTTTGAGACTTCGGGTCGCATACCTCTGCGCATAAATTCGCGTAACGCTTCTCGAGCACATAAGAACTGCCCGGTGAGATTTACATCTATAACTAGCTGCCAGTCTTCAAGCGTCATCTCGTGTAGCGGAGCATCTTTTTGTAAGCCTGCATTGGCAACTAAAATATCTACGGTACCAAATTTACTAATGGTTTCCTTAAACATCTGCTGCACCTCATCTTCTTTGCTAACATCACATTGTACAACAATAGCTTCACCACAAGTGCTATCTTCATTAATTTGTTTAGCAACTTCTTTTGCTCCCTTATCTGAAGAGTTGTAATTAACTACAACATTAGCTCCGTCCCTGCCTAATGCAATTGCTACTGCAGCTCCAATTCCAGAACTTGACCCTGTAACTATAGCTGTCTGTCCCTTTAATCGCTCGTTGGGTTTTTGCATAACTTTTAATTTCGATTTTAAAATACAAAAATCATATATAACTCGCCTAATTTACGTTATATACTACACCCCTAATTACAGATTAACTTTAATTATACCCGAAGAAGAATCACTTAAAAAAAACTGTAAATCATTAAATGAACAGCAAAAATTCTACGAATTTTATTTGAATGTGCTATTTATGGATTGATAAGCACTTGAAAAATGTTAAAGCGATTTACGGAAAAGAAGATTTTACGAACTTAATTTAAGTAGATAGAATGCTCTAAAATTAGCAGAATTTGCCCTCAAACTATAGGCTTACGAGTTCTGACAAGCCAAATTGACTAGCCGGCATATTCATTATATTTTGAACAATATCGTGTAGGTCTGGGATTACCGAAGTAGCTAAAGGAGTCATACTATTAAAAAGTACGCAAACACCAAAATCTTCTGAAGGATAAAGGGCGATTTCATTTCTAAAATTACTTACAGAGCCCCCGTGATGAATCATACTGGTTTCAACCCCGGTTTCTGCATTTATAAAGTCGTGTATTCTCCACCCATAAGCGTAAGATGACTTCAAATGCCCTTTCCAACGCTGATAATACTTTCGACCCTCAAGCATTTCTATTTGTGGAGTAAATACCGATTGTAAGTCAGATTTGGTCAAAACAGACTCTTCGTGTCCCAGCAAAAAGTGCATCCACTTTGCCATGTCTTCTGCGCTCGCATTTATACCACCTGCAGGCACCGCATTGTAATACTTTTTATTTACCGGGATTTGCATCCACCCTTTTGCTGTGTTTTTGTGAGGAAACGCATAATTATCTGTATTAATCATCGCATCATAATCTGTAGATGCCGTTTTCATATTTAAGGGGCTGAAAATTTTATTCTTAAGCAAATGCTGAATACTCTGCCCGGTAGCGGCCTGCATCATCTCACCACTGAGAGCAAACATTGCATTTTGATAGCTATACAGATCTCCCGGTTTTGAAATGGTGTTTATAACCTTAAACTTTTCAGCAATTTGAGACATTGCAAGTCCTGCCTCTACAAGATTAGTATAGCAGTGATAAGGAACTCCCGTTGTATGAGACAAAACATTAGATAGGGTTATAGCCTGCTCATTCAATTTATTTTTTAAATGAAATTGCGGCAATGCCGTTGCAAGTTTGTCGTCCCAACTTAAGTTACCTTCTGCTACTTCTATACCGGCTAGAACCCCTGTGAATCCTTTTGATAACGAACCCAATCTAAAAACCGTCTGTGCATTTACTGAATCTAATTTAGAAAAGCTACGCATCCCAAACCCTCCATTAAACAATATAGAATCACCTGAGACTACACTTACGCCTGCTCCTACAATTAGCTGTTGATCAATGGCTTTTTTAAAATAATTTGCTAGAGCTATATTAATAGCATTTTTACGCATTTTAAAAAGCTCTTTCTCTTGCTTAGTCACTCCGGCAACTGCACCGGTCACATTAACTGCAGTAGGTGATTTTACCCTATTTTGAGAATCAAAGTTATGGGTAGATAATGACAAAGAAATTAGGAGTATTAAAAATGTACTCCAAAAGAGAAACTTTTTATTAATCATTATAAGTTGGGGTTATGCTATTTAATGCAATCAAATTTAGGTTAAAAAACAAATTATATCGCTAAAATGCAATTTAAGTAATTTAGATAAAATTCAACATTCGTATAAAACAGCTAAAACAAAACAAATACAGCGCTATAAAAACTCCTTTTCATTTAGAATGAACTAACTTTTTTGTTTCATTTAGCCTTTTTAGAAATATTCACTTTCATAGAGAACTTATTTCAAGATCATTTAGTATGTGGTCTTTATATAAACATATCGAGTTTCCTTTAAAATTCACGAGATACAAAGTGCTATTAAATTTTAAGATTTAATAAACAGCTACACGAATTAGCTAATAAAAGACAAGAATTAGTCAATATATACGAAGAACTTCAGTATCTATTTGATAATTTGACGCTTTAAATCACCTTTCATTTTAAATCACAAAGGAGTTTGTAACTCCTTACAAACTATACAGCTTTATGTTTTCTAAAGACACCTACAAACAGCGTCGTTCTGTTTTAAAAAAATCACTGGGCTCTGGCTTAATAATTTTTCCGGGTAATGGTGAAAGTTCAATGAACTACAAAGACAACTGGTATGCGTTTAAACAAGACAGCACTTTTAGCTATTTTACAGGAATCACTCAAATTCCAGATTTATACTTTGTAATAAACATAGATGATAATGATGAGATTCTATTTGGCGACAATCCTACTGCCGAAGAAATGGTATGGACGGGAGCAAAAGAACCCTTAGAGTCATTTGCTCAAAAATCTGGTTTCAGCACAGTCAAATCAAAATCTGAACTTTCAAAGTACATCAGTTCTCAAATAAAGAAAGGTCAAAACGTACATTACCTTCCACCCTATCGTGCTGCTCAAAAAATAGAACTTAGTCAACTCTTAAATATTCCGTTAGGCGAACTAGAAACCAGAAAATCTGTTGCACTTATAAGAGCTATTGTTGCGCTCCGCGAGTTGAAAACCCCAGAAGAACTTATAGAGATTGAGCAGGCTGTTAACACGACCGCAGCTATGCATAAATTTGCGATGCAACATACCAGACCTGGTATGAGTGAGATGGAGATTGCCGGTAAGCTACAGGCAATTGCTATCGCAGGAGGCGGCAATACCTCGTTTCCTATAATTTTAACTAAAGACGGGCAGTACTTGCACAACCACGCTTCTACAACAATTCTTAAGGATGGTGATCTGGTTTTATGTGATTGTGGCGCAGAGAATGTGATGGGTTATGCAGGTGATATGACACGTACCTTTCCGGCAGGAAAGCGTTTTAGTCCGATTCAAAAAGATATTTACAATGTGGTGCTTCACGCACACAATACAGCAATAGCCGCCCTAAAACCGGGAATTAAATTTCTTGATGTGCATCTTCTGGCTTCAAAAAAATTAGTTGAAGGACTCATTGATCTAAAACTTATGAAAGGAAATGCAGATGATGCGGTTGTCGCAGGCGCTCACACGTTGTTTTTTCAATGTGGTTTAGGTCATATGATGGGTCTGGATACACACGATATGGAAAATCTGGGCGAAGAATATGTAGGTTATACTCCTGAACTTAAAAAAAGCACAGCCTTTGGTCTAAAGTCGTTGCGTTTAGGTAAAGAATTAAAAAAAGACTTCGTACTTACCGTTGAACCTGGTTTGTATTTTAATCCTTTTTTAATTGATGAGCGCAGAGCCCAAGGAATGTATACTGATTTTGTAAACTATGATGCGGTAGAAAAGTTTAAAACATTTGGTGGTGTACGGGTTGAAGAAGACCTTGTCATTACAGCTACCGGAAGTACAATTTTGGGAGAACCTCTAGCAAAAACTGCAGAAGCAATTGAAAATCTTAGAAACTTTTAATCTATGAAGAATAAATTCACCTGGTTTGCTTTAGCACTTGCAATGCTATTCAACGTTCAGCTTATAGCTCAGGAAAATGATTTGAGCCTGTTATCTCTAGATCGTATTTACACCTCAAATGAATTTAATTCAGAAAGTGCCCGACCTATATTCTGGATCAATAACGGAGCTGCTTTTATAACGGTTGAACAAAATGCATCTGGCGCAGATGAACTTATAAAATACAGCAGTAAAACTAACGGGCAAGCCACCTATTTAAATGCAGCTACACTAACACCTGCTTTAGCTTCAAAAAGCCTGTCTATTGCAGATTTTAGTCTTTCTAAAGATGAAAGCAAAGTACTCATTTTTACAAATACAAGCCGCGTATGGCGCTCTAACACCAAAGGTGACTATTGGGTTTACGACTTTGACACTAACAAACTCAAACAATTGGGAACACAGCTTCAGGCATCTTCTTTAATGTTTGCGAAGTTCTCTGAAGACAACAGGTATGTCGCCTATGTTTCTGGCTTTAATATTTACAAAGAAAACTTTAAAACCGGCGAGGTATTACAACTCACTCAAGATGGCACCGGTGATATCATAAACGGCACATTTGACTGGGTGTATGAGGAAGAATTTGGTGCCCGCGACGGTTTTAGATGGAGCCCAGACGCTTCTCAAATTGCCTACTGGCAACTCGATGCTTCAGAGATTGAAACCTTTTACATGATTAACACTACAGACTCAGTGTATTCACAACCTATACCATTACAATATCCTAAGGTAGGTTATAACCCATCATCTGCCCGGCTGGGATTGGTAAATACAGGCACTCAGGAAACTAAATGGATTCCCATTCCGGGAGATCCTGTTCAACATTATTTACCGGCAATACAATGGATAAGCAATGATTTGCTTTTAATTCAGCAATTAAACCGTAAACAAAATAAGCTTGTTATTTACACCTATGCTCCTGCTACGGAAGAATTAAAAACCGTCTACACTGAAACTGAAGAAACCTGGGTTGATTTAGATTATCCGGATATTTCTGCAAATCAATGGGGCAAAAACGACCTGTTACTTACACCAGACAAATCGGCCTTCTTACGTATGACTGAAAATGATGCGTGGCGTCATATTTACAAAGTGAATTTTAAAACCGGAGCAAAAACGCTACTTACTCCGGGAGAATATGATGTTGCTGCATTTTACACCGCAACAGATACAGCTGTTTACTTTTCGGCTTCGCCGGAAAATACTGCGCAACGCTATTTATACAACACATCTCTAAACGGAAAAGAAACTCCAAAACGCCTAACACCAAAAGAATATAGTGGGGTAAATACTTATCAAATTGCCCCAAACGGAAATTTTGCTATTCACAGTCATACAGATGCTAATACACCTACTACAGTTCGTTTAATTCATTTGCCCAGTCATAAAACCATAAAAACCCTCGTAGATAACGCACCATTAAAAAAACATTTAGCAAATCTGAAGCTTCCGGAAACTAGCTTTTTTCAGGTTGCAACAGAAGATGGTGTCGTTGTAGAAGGCAGAATTACTAAACCTGTAAATTTTGACGCTTCAAAAAAATATCCGGTTCTTTTTCACGTGTATGGGGAACCCTGGGGACAAATGGCCACAGATATGTGGATAGGCACCTACGATATATTCTTAGCCCAAAAAGGATACGTCATCGTCAATTTAGATAATAGAGGTACACCATCGCTAAAAGGAAGCGCTTGGCGCAAATCTATCTACCGCAAGGTAGGTATTATCAATGCCCGCGATCAGGCTATGGCGACTAAAGAGCTCCTGAAAAAATGGAATTACCTGGATGCTGACCGTGTTTCAGTTTGGGGATGGAGCGGTGGTGGCTCTATGACGCTCAATTTAATGTTTAAATATCCTGAGATTTATAAAACAGGAATGGCTATTGCAGCTGTGGCCAATCAGCTATTTTATGACAATGTTTATCAAGAACGTTATATGGGACTTCCGCAGGAAAATAAAGAAGATTTTGTAAATGGTTCGCCCGCTACTTTTGCAAAAAATCTAGAAGGTAATTTACTTATCGTACACGGCACCGGCGATGACAATGTGCATTATCAGAATATGGAGTATCTTGTAAATGAACTCATCAAAAACAATAAGCAATTTACGATGATGGCCTATCCTAACCGATCTCACGGCATTTACGAAGGCAAAAATACCAGAAGGCATTTATACACGCTTCTCACTAACTATTTAATGGAACACAATAAAAAATAACAGAAAATCACAGCAGAAAGGCTTCCTAAAAACGGAAGCCTTTTTAGTTGAGAACTCAATTATTTTATATTATATAATTGGCATGAAAAGAAGTCCTGATGGTTCGGCAAATTCTTATCCTAAATTTATTCAATAAAAAAAGGCTTCACATTTCTGTGAAGCCTTTTGTGGGCAATGAGGGATTCGAACCCCCGACCCCCTCGGTGTAAACGAGGTGCTCTGAACCAACTGAGCTAATTGCCCTAATAGAGGCGTAATTGTAAAACCTTATTAAAAATACCAAACAGTACCTGGTTGCTATTTCTTGCTAAGGGATAAAAAAAGGTTCCCAATTCTGGAAACCTTTGTGGGCAATGAGGGATTCGAACCCCCGACCCCCTCGGTGTAAACGAGGTGCTCTGAACCAACTGAGCTAATTGCCCTTTAGCGGGTGCAAATATAAACCAACTTTTAAATATACCAAACACTTTTTCTAAAAATAATTAAATCACTTCTGCAACTACAAATGTACTTCCGCCTATAAATATCAGATCATCAGGTTTTGAAGTAAGTTTTGCCGCTTTAAAAGCTTCTGAAATATTTTCATATTTATTTCCTTGCAAATCAAAATGCGCAGCTTTTTCTTGTAGAATTGACTCATCAAGACCACGAGGCCCTTCCGGTTTGCTAAAATAATAGTGCGCGTGTTTAGGAAATAACGTCAGTACAGTACTCAATTCTTTGTCAGACACTACTCCTAATACAATATGAAGCTGATTAAATTGCTCCTCTTTTAGTTGCGCAGTGACATACATCAAACCTTCGGCGTTATGACCGGTATCACAAATAATTTTAGGACCAAACTCTTGCAGAACCTGCCATCTTCCTAACAGACCGGTGTTTGTGACTACACGTTTTATACCTGTTTCTAATGCAACTTGAGAAATTTTAAAATCTGTGGTGTTATTTAAAACTTCAATTGCTTTTTGTACAGTTTGCTTATTCTTTTGCTGATAACTACCTTTTAACTCACTCTCTAATTCCGGATAATGTGACTCATCTGTATAATATATAGGAGCTTCATTTTGTAAGACTTTAGATTTAAAAACGGCTGTTGTATCGTCTTGCCGCTCACCTATAACTACCGGAATGCCATTTTTTATAATTCCTGCTTTTTCTCCGGCTATTTGCGATAAAGTTGTACCCAAAAAGGCAGTATGATCTAAGCCTATGTTTGTTATAACCGAAAGTAGTGGCGTTATAATATTAGTTGCATCAAGCCGCCCACCCAGTCCTACTTCTACAACAGCTATATCAACCTGCCTTTCTGCAAAATATTGAAAAGCCATTCCTACAGTAAGTTCAAAAAATGACAGCTCATTCGCTTCGAGAAACTGCTTATGCTTTTCTATAAACTGAATTACAAATGACTCTTCTGCCATCACGCCATTAACCCGAATGCGTTCTCTAAAATCTTTTAAGTGAGGGGATGTATACAACCCTGTTGAATAGCCCGCTTCCTGCAATACAGATGCAATCATATGACTCGTTGAGCCCTTGCCATTTGTACCGGCAATATGGATACTCTTAAAATGCTTGTGAGGATTTCCTAAGTGCTCACTTAGAAGTAAAATATTATCGAGATTATTTTTATAAGCTGCAGCGCCCTGACGCTGAAACATGGGAAGTCTCCCAAACATCCAGTGCAGCGTTTCATCGTAATTCATTATTCTGATAAGCTAAACTTATAGACGATTTTGCCTATTTGGCGTGATGGAGCATCTGTATCTCCATTAAATTTTGTTGCCATTGCAGCAGCTCGCGCAGGGTCTAATAAACATCTACTATTATTTGTTGTACCTCGTACTCCCGGAGTTGCTTTAATAACATTCCCATTACGATCAACCTCTATGCTCACAACCACAATACCGGCCTCATTACATTCTTGCACACGTTTAGGTTTGCTTAAGGCTTTACGCCCTCCCAATTGGTAATTACCATCACCATCAAGTCCTTTTCCTGTACCATAATAACTCGACGCATTAGGATCGCCGTTAGGATCACCCTTATCACCTGCCTTATTATCATCACCTTCACCACCACTTGCGGTACCATTACTTTTTGGTCCGTTAAGAATGCTTGAAAGCGCATCTGTAGTAGATTTATCTGGTTTAGGATCTGGTTTTTTAGCTTCAACAGGTTTTGTCACCACCTTTTTAGGCTGCTCAGTAACCGGTTTTTTTATTTCCTTTTTGGGTTCGTTTTTAATCACGGGAGCTTCCTCAACATCCTGGGTAACTACTTCCTCAATAAGCTCTGTAGACTGCTGCGTTTGAGGTTCTGGCGTTGCATTACGAGGAGCAGATTGAATCGCCTCTGTAGGCTGAATTGTACCAGACCCTACATCTGAAGTGCCAAAATTAATAGCAATACCACTTTCTGGTGGTGGATCTAAATATTTTAATCCTGCAAAAAATAAAACAACCAATAACAATGCATACAAAATGCTTGTTATGGTAAAGGATTTACGTTTATATTTTGTGTTTAAAAAGCTCAATATGGCGATTTATTAAGGGTATTATTTATGTTATAAATGCTGCTCTTGTTTGCGTTAAGGATAGAGGCGGCATCCTTTTTTTATCATTAAAAAGATTAAAAAAGATACAGCCGAAAGCCTGACGGCCTTAGCCGTAACGCCCTATAATTAGTTAGGCCTTACTGCTAAAACAATCTTATACTTGTTACGGTTTGCAATATCCATAACGGTTACAGCCTCTTCTATAGGAACTCCCTCTTCTGCCCTCAATATAATCGTAGGATCTTCTACCCCCACTAATTCGCTATTAATAAACGATTCAAGATTAGCTTGAGTAACACGCTCCTTATTCACATAAATATCAAGATCTTTAGTAATACTTACCGATAGGTTCTGTTGGTTACTGGTCTTTCCTTTAGCCTTTGGTAAAATAAGATCTAATGCATCTGGCGTAATTGCTGGTGACGTTAGCAGAAAGAAAACCAGTAACAGAAATACAATATCTGTCATGGAGCTCATACTAAACTCAGGGCTTACTTTATTTCTTCCGCGTAGATTCATATTATGCCGGCTCGTTTAACATGTCTAAAAAGTCAACAGCTGTAGCCTCCATCTGGTGTACTACTTTATCTGTACGCACTACTAGATGGTTATATCCCATATATGCTATGATACCAACTATAAGACCTGCGACGGTAGTTGTCATAGCTGTGTAAATACCTTCTGCAAGGTTACCCATTTCTGCCTGACCACTGCTTGTTGCTAACTGGTGAAATGCCAATACCATACCAATAACAGTACCTAAGAAACCTATCATAGGTCCTACTCCTGCAATTGTGGCTAAAACACTCACATTTTTTTCTAGTCTGTAAACCTCAAGCTTACCAGAGTTTTCTATAGCGGTATTAATATCTTCTAACGGACTACCAATACGACTAATGCCCTTTGCTGTTAATCTTGAAACCGGACTGTTTTGCTGTGCACATAAAATTTTTGCTGCCTCTATGTTACCATTAGCAACGTTATCTTTAATTTGATTCATAAAGTTGCTATCCATCTGGGAAGCTGCTTTAATTGCAAAAAGACGCTCAAAGTAAATGTAAATTGCTACAAAAAGTAAAACAAAAAGAACAACGATAATGATCTGACCGGGAAGGCCACCGCTCATTAACAAGTCAAAAAGAGAAAGGGTTTTTTCTACCGGTTCTTCTTCGGCAGCAAGTGATGGTAGCGTATCTGCACCTTCTTGCAACAAGAGTGTAAGCATAGTTTTTATTAATTAGTTATATGGTTAACGAGTAAATTAGATTTTAATTATATGCTTAAAGTAGAAAATAAACTCCTGCTAATCCTACACCTCCTAAAACAATAGTATAAGGCAATGCCATCTTCACCATCTTACCATAAGACAAGTTAATTAACGGTGCCAGTGAAGAAGTTAGAAGAAATAAGAATGCTGCCTGACCATTAGGCGTTGCAACACTAGGAAGGTTCGTTCCTGTATTAATTGCTACTGCCAGGTGATTAAACTGTTCTCTGGTTATATTACCTGCATCATAAGCAACCTGAACTTCATTAATGTAAACCGTAGCAACAAATACGTTATCACTAATCATGGATAATACCCCATTTGCTAAATAAAACATAGAGGGCTGGGCATCTACAGGAAGGCTTAATACATAATCTATAATAGGTGTAAATAGATGCTGATCGTGAATCATTGCAACAATTACAAAGAACACTACTAAAAGACCTGTAAATGGTAATGCTTCTTCAAAAGCTTTACCTAAACTGTGCTCATCTGTAATACCCATAAATGCAGTTTGTACTACGATTAAGAATAAACCTATAAAACCTACAGGAGCTAAGTGTAATGCTAAACTTAATATTAAAAGTATCGCTGAAACTCCTTGCACCCATAGACCAAAAGCTTCTTTTGGAGTACGTTTCTCATCTTCCTCTTCGGTATATTTTTCTATAATAGTACGGGCAACATCAGGAAGTTTTGCTCCAAAACCAAAGGTTTTAGTCTTTTCAAGAATAAGAGTCGTTAATAAACCGCAAATTAATACAGGTATCGTGATAGGTGCCATACGCTGAAAAAATTCAACAAATTCCCAACCTAATTTCTCACCTATTAATAAGTTTTGAGGCTCCCCTACCAGTGTACAAACACCACCTAGAGCAGTACCTACAACACCATGCATAATCAAACTACGTAAAAAACTTCTAAACTGCTCTAAAGTCTCCCCGCTCAAAGCTTTTCTATCTAATACAGAATCTTCATCATAATCTGCAGTTGCACTAGAGTGTATTTTGTGATAAACCCCATAAAAACCTACCGCAACACTTATTAATACAGCAGTTACAGTTAAAGCATCTAAGAAGGCTGAAAGCAAAGCTGCTAAGAAAACAAATAGCATAGAGAGAACAGCTTTTGATTTTATTTTAGTAAACACCTTACTGAAAATAAACATCAGCATCGGCTTCATAAAATAAATACCAGCTACCATAAACACTAAAAGCAATACCACTTCTAGATTTTGAGCAACTTCTGCATAAGCAGCATCAGGGGTAGTAAGTCCTAATATTAAAGCCTCTAATGCAAGTATACCTCCAGACTGTAGCGGATAACACTTCAAAGCCATTGCAAGTGTAAAGATGAATTCACCAATAAAAATCCAGGCTGTTACCATAGGTCCCAGTGTGAAGTAAGCAAAAACATTGAAAACTAAGAAAGCTACCATGGCTAACTTAAACCAGCGTGGGCTGTTACCCAAAAAATATTTTAACATGTGTGTTTAGTTGTTGGTTAATGATTATTTAAATAAGCTGCTGCAATGCTATTTCAAATGCGGTGCGGCTAATATTTTTATTACTGCTATTGTGATTGTATGTATTCTGAATGGCATCACGTATGGTTTGTGAGGTATCGCTAAAAATTGCCTCATCGGTCATTTGTACACGACGCTCCATAAAATAAGCAAAAACACGTGCCATACCACAATTAGATATAAAATCTGGTATAACCGAAACTTGCTCATCGGTATGTTCCATAATAGAACCAAAGAAAATTTCTTTATCTGCAAATGGCACGTTTGCACCACAGGAAATCACTTCAAGACCAGCTTTGATCATCGCATCTATCTGCTCTTTTTTAACCAGGCGTGATGCTGCGCAAGGTGCAAATATCTCCGTTTTAATAGTCCAGATCTTTTCATTCACCTCATCAAAGGGAATCAAATTATCTGCGTGTAATTTATTTCCGTTTTTATTTAGAAAAAGCTCTTTTATTTCCTCAAAAGAAAATCCTTCTTCTTTTATAAGTCCGCCTGCGGCATCTATAATTCCCACAATTTTAGCGCCTTGCTGCGCCAGGTAGTAAGCTGCGGCAGAACCTACATTACCAAAACCCTGTATTACAGCTCTTTTCCCTTCGATATTTCCACCATAAATATCGTAAAAATGTTTAGCCGCTTCAGCAACACCATATCCGGTGATCATATCTGCAACAGTATATTTTCTGGATACATCTGGAGAAAAGTTTTGATTCTCCAATACTTTAATTACACCTTGTCGTAATTGACCTATACGGTTAATTTTATCTGCCTCGGTAGGTCTAAAGTGGCCATTAAATACACCTTCCTGCGGATGCCAAACACCACTTTCTTCAGTAATGGGAATAACCTCATGAATCTCATCTACATTAAGATCGCCACCGGTACCGTAATAACTTTTAAGTAATGGCGACACTGCGGCGTACCAGCGCTCTAAAACTCCTTTTTTACGCGGGTCGTTAGGATCAAAGTTAATTCCACTTTTTGCACCACCTATTGCCGGGCCAGAAACTGTGAATTTAACTTCCATAGTTTTAGCAAGCGAAAGCACTTCATTGCGGTCAAGACCTTTTCGCATGCGCGTACCACCACCGGCAGCACCACCGCGTAACGAATTGATCACCGTCCAGCCTTCTGCTTCGGTCTCGGGGTCATTCCAGTGAAAAACGATCTCTGGTTCTTTAGTTTCGTAACGTTTTAGTAATTCTTTCATTAAATAATTTAGAAGGTTGACAAATATAACTACTTAGGCGGTTTTCCCTATAGTTTTCGTATTAAATTAAGGTGAATACAGCTTTCCTGCACAGTGGTCTTTAGAAGCTCCTGTCACACTACGCAACACGTTGATAGTGTTACGCAATCGCAAAACTCCCATAAAACCAAAGATGAGCGCTTCTTTAAATTCTACCATTTTAGGAGCTGCCCTTGTAATTTTTAAGCCTGATAATTCTTCGAGCCGCTGCATAAAATGCGTATTGTAGGCACCACCACCGGTAACCAAAACTCCGTTTGATGGTGTTATAGCTTTACAGTTTTTAAGAACATGAGCAAGTTGAACAGCCATATGCTCTGTATAAGTTGCTATACGATCTTCAATAGCTAATCCTGATTGCTCCAAAACAGGAAAGACAACAGCTTTTACCCATTCTAGTCCTAGTGATTTTGGATAGTTCTGTTTATAAAACGGAAGCTCATTTAATTTGTGTAAAAGTGCTTGATCAATTGTTCCCGATGCCGCAATCTCACCATCTTTATCAAAATCAAAGCCCAACTTAGTAGTTAAACTATTTAGGACAATATTTGTTGCACAAATATCATATGCGATACGCGTATCGTTTTCTGAAAACGAAATATTAGCAAAGCCACCTATATTTAAACAGGCTCCATAGTTATTAAAAAGCAATACATCTCCTATAGGAACCAAAGGAGCTCCCTGACCGCCTAATGCAACATCTTCAACCCTAAAATCGCAAACCACTAGGGTGTTGCAGAGCATCGCAAGCTGTGGCAAATTACCTATCTGATAGGTATAACCTTGATCTGGCTGATGTAAAATGGTATGCCCATGAGAAGCAATAATGTCAAGATCTTTTAATGGGTGTCGTTTTCTAAAATCATTTATAAGTCTTGCAAGATATTCTGTGTATAACAAATCGAGCTCCTGTAACGCATCTCGAGATTGACTTACCGCATCACGCAATCGCACTACCCAGGAAGACTCGTAGGCGATTGTCTCACAATCAAGTAACTCATATTCCCAATTATCTTTTTTTGTAAATCGTATATACGCAAGGTCAACCCCATCAAGCGAGGTACCACTCATAACTCCTAAAACTGTATATCTTGTACTATTCAAGGCTCTTTAACTATAACTATTCTTAATATATTAGATATTTTCTATTAAAATCGTAAATTTCACCATATTTAATTTTATTTATTGAATTTTCTACAATAAAATTGACTTATTTTGCAAAGTACTATGCAAGCATAGTAAATAGACTATTTTGCAGACTAAGGTATAAAGGAAAAATTAGTTATTAATCAAAAATTGGTTATGGATTTTAGCTTGAGTGAAGAACACGTAATGATACGAGATGCAGCTCGTGAATTTGCACAAAACGAATTGTTACCGGGCGTAATAGAGCGCGACGAAAAACAACATTTCCCTAAAGAACTTATTAAAAAAATGGGCGACATGGGATTTTTAGGTATGATGGCTCCTACCGAGTTTGGCGGTGGCGGTATGGATACTATTTCTTATGTCCTGGTTATGGAAGAACTTTCTAAAATAGATGCCTCTGCATCTGTGATTGTTTCTGTAAATAACAGCCTTGTTAATTATGGGCTTTCACAATATGGAACTCAGGCTCAAAAAGAAAAATACCTATCTCAACTTACTACAGGAGAAAAACTAGGCGCATTCTGTTTAAGTGAACCCGAAGCCGGTAGTGATGCTACTTCTCAAAAAACTACCGCAATCGATAAAGGAGACCATTATATTTTAAATGGTACAAAAAACTGGATCACAAATGGCGGCTCTGCAGATTATTATCTGGTAATAGCGCAAACTGATAAAGACAAAAAGCACAGAGGAATAAATGCTTTTATTGTTGAAAAAGGCTGGGAAGGTTTTGAAATAGGCCCTAAAGAGCAAAAATTAGGAATTAGAGGTAGCGATACACACTCCCTAATTTTTAACGATGTAAAAGTGCCTAAAGAAAATAGAATAGGTGAAGATGGCTTTGGCTTTAAGTTTGCCATGAAAACGCTTAGTGGTGGTCGCATAGGTATTGCTGCACAGGCTTTAGGTATCGCAGCAGGAGCTTATGAGTTGGCACGCGATTATTCTAAAGTGCGTAAAGCTTTTGGTACCGAAATCTGCAACCACCAGGCTATTGCATTTAAACTTGCAGATATGGATGTCTCTATTGAAGCTGCACGTCATCTGGTTATGAAAGCTGCATGGGATAAAGATCAAGGCAATAACTATGATATCTCAAGCGCCAGAGCAAAGTTATATGCCTCTCAAGTTGCTATGGATGTTTCTGTAGAAGCGGTACAGGTTCATGGTGGTAATGGCTTTGTAAAAGAATACCACGTAGAACGTCTTATGCGTGATGCAAAAATCACACAGATTTACGAAGGTACTTCAGAGATTCAGAAAATTGTAATCTCTCGAGGGTTACTCGATTCATAATAGATTTATAAGTTAATACTAAAAAAGACCCTTTATCGGGTCTTTTTTATTTTAAAAGCGTTTTTAAAACGTGTATCCCAAGCGCAAAAGTAAATTACCTGCAATAAGGTGTTCATTTTCAGAAAAACCCTTTTGCTTCCAAAATTCAACTCCATAACCCAAACCGAGGCCTACTTCATACGTGAAATGTTGCCAGAGCGTTCTCTTAATTCCCCATTGAGCGGTAATCGTTAGCGATTCTATAACAGAATTATTTGCTGAACTACTAATTAAAAACCAATCAGGATTATAGGCAGTTTTTAAACCGAAAAAATTAGCTGTGTTTTTTTCTGTTATTTTCCCTTTAGCAGCCCGCTTCCTCATATTGTAGTACCACCTGGGTTCAATATTTAGAGTAGGCGCTAACACCCACTGAAAACCATCTTCTACAAAAGTACCCGCGGCAAAACCTCCATTCAAACCTATTTCTGAGCGCAATGCGATAGTTTCTGAAAGTCTTGATTCATTATTTCCCCATATTCCTAGTAACCCGGTTTGAACACCCCAAATAGACTTTTCTACGGAAACATTCTGGGTAGTTTGTGCATTTGTGGAAAAAGCAAACAAGGCTATTACCGCCTGAATGACGAATACTTTTCTAAACATGACATTTCTGGTTTTTTTACTAATAAATAACTTAAACCTATAAAAAAAGCCCCGACGTGGGGCTTTTTTATAGGTTTTTGCTTCTTTACTTCGCAAAGTATATATAAATACCTACTACAATTAAGCATATCGCAACACCTACTTGTTTTACATACTTGTAAGGTTCTATAGAAACCTGCTTGGTATATTCTAACACAAACGGTTCTTTCCGTGGATATAACTTACCTATAATAAGCATAATCACAATGTTTGCTATAAATAGCATTGCCATTACGTGTAGATAATGCGGGTATGCACCTACCTCAACCATATGTAAAGCTTCTGCATCTGTAATACCGCTGGCCTTTGCTGCTTCGACTGCATCATTTATCAATTTAGGTTTTAATACAAACTGACTAATTATATACATTAATGACCCACTAATAATTCCAATTTTTGCTGCTATTGCAGGTACTCTCTTCGTTAAATAACCTACTACGATTATTGTAAAAATAGGAATACTGTAAATACCGTTTATCTCTTGCAGATAGCTAAACAAACTTCCTGCATTTGCTATAAATGGTGCGATAAACATCGCGGCTAAAGCAAGACACACCCCAAATATTTTTCCGTATTTAACTACCGTTGCTTCAGGAGCCTCCTTATTAACATGTTGCTTATAAATATCTATACCAAACAAGGTAACCGAACTGTTGAGCACACTGTTAAATGAACTTAATATCGCTCCAAAAAGTACGGCTGCAAAGAAACCTACTAATGGTTTTGGCAACACCGCTCGCACTAATTCAGGATAAGCTAAATCACTACTTGAAAGACCTCCTTCAAAATAATAGTAAGCAATCATACCCGGCAACACTAAAATGATAGGACCCAATATTTTTAAAAATGCAGCTAATAAAAGTCCTTTTTGACCTTCTGCAAGGTTTTTTGCTCCCAGACCTCGCTGAATGATTTGCTGGTTTGTACCCCAGTAAAATAATTGCACAAGCATCATACCTGTAAAAATGGTAGAAAAAGGTACTTCCTGGCCAGGTTCACCGGTAGAGTCAAATCGACCAGGGTCAGAATCTACTAATACTGTCAGACCATTCATAACGCTTCCGTCACCTATTGCCATCAAACCAAAAACAGGTATTAAAACCCCTCCTATAATTAAACCTACTGCATTAATACTATCAGAAACGGCTACTGCCTTTAAACCTCCAAAAACGGCATAAATAGAACCAATAATTCCAATTCCCCAAATACATATAACTAAAGCCGTGGTATCAGACACGCCTAAACGTTCTGGCACATTAAACATTCCGCTTAAAGCTACAGATCCCGAGTATAAAATTACCGGAAGTAGCACTACCACATAACCAGATAGAAACAAAACAGAGGTAATGGTTTTTGTAGAAACGTCAAAACGTTGCGCTAGAAATTGAGGAACTGTAGTTAAACCTCCTTTTAAATACCGCGGAAGTAGGAAAATAGCGGTAACCACAATTGATATTGCAGCAAGCGTTTCCCAGGCCATTACAGACAATCCGTCTTTATAGGCACTTCCGTTAAGACCTACGATTTGTTCTGTCGAAAGGTTTGTAAGTAATAAGGATCCCGCAATAACACCAGCAGTTAAACTTCTGCCGCCTAAAAAATATCCGTCTGAAGTACTTTCGTCTTGCTTTCTTACCGCAAGCCAGGATACCAGAGCCACTAAAATTGTAAATGCTAAAAAAGAAATTATAGTCATGGTTAGAATTTAAAAAATCGTTTTCGCACATTTTTAGACAGTTATAAGAAAACGATGTAATTATTTTATCGAGGTGTAAAGTAACGCATTTTGAGCAATGCTACATGAATTTAAGGTGACAAATTGACCCTTTGAATAATAAAATTTACACGTTTTTAAGTGTTCATTTAAAAACTTAAAAACATTAGTAAATACGCTATCACGTATCTTAAGCGTTATTTTACACCATTTCCTATAAAATAGTATGAAATAACTTTAAATGTACAACCTACGCTTAAAGTTATGTATCTTTGTTCTGACTCTATTTAACTCTAATAAAAAATATTTTGCAAAATCAATATTCACTGGCGCAATCTCCAGAATACCTTGCCCAGATAGGTCAATTTAAAGCAGATGTTGTGATTAACTCTCCAGGTAGAGTGAATCTTATAGGTGAGCATACAGACTATAATAATGGTTTTGTAATGCCTACAGCAATAGATAAAACGATTCAATTTCATTTAAGAAAAAATGGCTCAAAATCGCTTTGTAGCATCAGCAGTTTAAACTATAACACGACTTATAATTTTGACTTAAACAATACTAACCTTAATGATGCTGAGTGGACGCATTATATTATAGGTGTAGTGGAAGAAATCAAAAAGTTAGGCAAATCATTAGAAGGTTTTGATTGTTTAATGTTAAGTAACCTACCTATGGGAGCAGGCATAAGTTCTTCTGCAGCACTTGAGTGTGGCCTCGCTATGGGTATTAACGAGCTTTTTGACCTCAAGCTGACTAAATTAGAAATCGTCAAACTTTCTCAATTAGCTGAGCATAACTACGTAGGTACAAAATGTGGTATTATGGATCAATTTGCATCTGTAATGAGTGTAGAAAACCATGTTATAAAACTCGACTGCGAAAGCTTAGAATATGAGATGTTACCTTTTGCTATAGAACCCTATAAACTTCTTTTATTAAACACAAATGTCTCGCATAGTCTCTCAACTAGCGAATATAATGTACGCAGAGAAGAGTGTGAAAAAGGAGTTGCATTGCTTAAAAAATGGTATCCCGAGATCGATTCGCTACGCCATGTTTCTCTAGAACAACTTAGAGAATATAAATCTGAATTTGACTCTACCATCTATGCGCGATGCGAATATGTAGTTGAAGAAAATCTACGAGTAACTCAAGCTGCTACCGCATTAGAAAACAATGATTTATGTACTTTTGGAAAACTGATGTACGCTTCGCACGACGGGCTTCAAAATAAATATGAAGTGAGTTGTAAAGAACTTGATTTTTTAACTGAATTTTCTAAAGATAATGAGGCAATTTTAGGTTGCCGAATGATGGGCGGTGGTTTTGGTGGTTGCACTATTAACCTCATTCATCAAGATGCGGTTGAAGAATACGTGGCATCAGCAAAAGAAGCATATTATAAAAAATACAATCTTAATTTAACTGCTTTCACAGCAATGCCTTCAAACGGTGGAGAGCGTGTTTAAAATAAAAAAGTATAAATCCCATGGTAGATTTTAATGATAATTCACACAGAAGATACAATATACTTACAGGAGAATGGGTCCTTGTTTCTCCGCATAGAACAAAGCGCCCCTGGCAGGGAAAAGAAGAAGAAATAACCAGCGAGGTTCGACCCAGTTATGATCCTGATTGTTACTTATGCCCCGGTAACGAACGTGCAGGAGGTCATAAAAATGAAAACTATACAGAGCCCTGGTCTTTTGTTAATGATTTTGGAGCATTAAAAAATGATGTTCCGGCTGCAAAGTTTAAATCGGGTCTTTTAAAAGCTGAGTCTGAAAGCGGTATTTGTAAAGTGGTATGTTTCTCACCAGATCATTCACTCACACTTCCCGTTATGCAAGTGGAAGCAATTGATGATGTTATTGCATTATGGCAACGCGAGTTTAAACAACTTAGCGAAAAGACAGATATCAATCACGTTCAAATTTTTGAAAACAAAGGTGCTATAATGGGCTGTAGTAATCCACACCCACACGGTCAAATATGGGCACAACGCACAATACCACAAGAGGTTGTTAAGAAAAACAAACAACAACGCGAGTACTGGCAAAATAATAACTCCAGTCTTTTAGGAGATTATATCAAAGAAGAACTTGAGTTAAAAGAACGTATAATTTTTGAAACCGAATATTTTATAGCACTTGTTCCCTATTGGGCAGTTTGGCCTTATGAGGTTATGATTGCTCCTAAGCAACAACATCGTAATATTTTAAGTCTTAATGCAGAGGAGCGTTTAGATTATGCGAAAATTATTAAAGCTGTTACCATAAAATACGATAACCTTTTCAAAATATCATTTCCATACAGCTCTGGTATACATCAAGCCCCTACAGATGGTCAGGATTGGGAATCCTGGCATTTTCATATGTCTTTCTATCCACCGTTACTGCGCTCTGCAACGGTTAAAAAATTTATGGTAGGCTATGAAATGTTTGCAACTCCACAAAGAGATATAACTGCTGAGATGGCTGCAGAAACTTTACGTAAATTAGCAGACACACATTATACGAACCTATAACAATGGCAACAAAGACAACTTTAAAAGCAATCGCTGAACATTTAAATCTTTCGATCTCTACAGTATCAAAAGCACTGGCAGATAGTAAAGAAATTAGCGAGGCCACAAAAATTGTTGTCAAAAATGCTGCACGCCAATTAAAGTATAGACCTAATGCGATGGCCAGGGGATTAAAGAATAGCCATACGAGGACTTTAGGGGTGGTTATTCCTAATATACTACATACCTTTTTTGCCAAAGTACTTATGGGTATGGAGGAAGAAGCCCGAAAAAATGGTTATAATCTAGTTACGTGTATATCTAACGAATCGCTTGAAAAAGAAAGACAAAGTCTTAATATGCTTTGTGATGTTTCGGTAGATGCCATTATTATAAGTCTTACTTCAGAAACCCAGCAGACTGAAGAAATAGAACATCTCAATGACATTCTTTATTATGATATTCCGTTAGTGATGTTTGACCGTGTGAGTTCTTTAGTAGATTGTGACAGTGTAGTTATTAATGACTATAAAGGGGCTTATGATGCTACTTCTTATTTGTTAGAAATAGGCTGTAAAAATGTGGCGTTCTTGTCGTGTTTAAGTAAAACCTCAGTAGGCAAAAAACGACTTGCAGGATATGAAGATGCTATTAAAGCAAACGGAAATAATTTGCCTAAAATAATTAATACAACTCTTATTGATCTTGAAGAAAATCTCAACACTTTTATAAGCGATAACGTTATAGATGCCATTTTAACTACAGATGAATCTAGTGCAATTTATACGATGAATACTTTGCGCACAAATGGATTAATGGTGCCTAATGATGTAAGTGTTATAGGCTTTACAGACGGTAATTTAGCACGAAACTATTTCCCCTCTGTAACCACAGTTAAGCAACAAGCTGAAATTATGGGTTCAAAAGCAATACAAATCGCAATAGAAAATATCAATAGAAAAGTAGTAAAAGCACCCTCACAAGAGGTTATTGAAACCGAACTTGTAGTTAGAAACAGTACCCGAAGAATTACTGCTTAAAAGTCTATCTATACTTTTTAATGAATATAAAAAAAGCCTTACTGTTGTATCAGTAAGGCTTTTTTTAATTAGTTAATTCCTCTAACTTTTTTCTCCCAATTCCAGGCAGATTTTAAAGCTTCGGCCAGTGTAAGCTGCGATTTCCAACCCAGAACTTCGTTAGCTTTTGCTGTGTCTGCGTAGGCAGCTACTACATCTCCTTCTCTTCGGTCAACAATTTTGTATGACAAATCAACACCAGAAACATTTTCAAAAGTATGTATTACTTCAAGCACAGAACTACCGGTACCAGTACCCAAATTAAAGGTCTCATAATTTGTTTCATTTTTGTGGTCAACTAGTCGTGTTAACGCCATAACGTGTGCTTTTGCAAGATCTACTACGTGAATATAATCTCTAACACAAGTACCGTCATTTGTAGGATAATCATTTCCAAAAACTGAAAGCTCCTTGCGTAGTCCGGCTGCAGTTTGTGTAATAAAAGGCACTAAATTTTGCGGCACCCCTAAAGGCAACTCTCCTATTTCACAACTCTCATGTGCACCTATAGGATTAAAATAGCGCAGAGCAATAGCATTAAAATTACCGTAAACTTTAGCCGTATCTCTTATAATCTCTTCACCTATCTGCTTGGTATTACCATAAGGAGATTCCGCTGGTTTCACAGGAGCTTTCTCTGTTATAGGTAACTCATCTGCCTGCCCATAAACAGTACAGGAAGAACTAAAAATAAAATTAGCTGTATCTTTTTTTGTAAGCTCTTGCAGTAGATATATTAATGAACTCAAATTGTTTTCATAGTACAAAAGCGGTTTGTTTACACTCTCTCCCACAGCTTTAGAAGCTGCGAAGTGAATAGCACCAGATATATCTGAATGTTTTTTAAAGAATGTCGAAACGGCATTACGATCACGAAGATCTATTTTTTCAAAGTCTGGTTTTGTACCTGTAATTTTTTGTATTCCGTCTAGAACAGATTCTGATGCATTTGATAAATCATCAATGATGACTACATCATAACCTGCATTCTGTAACTCTACGACCGTATGCGAACCTATAAAACCAAGACCTCCTGTTACTAATATTTTCAAAATTCTGAAATGTTATTTTCAACGCTTAGCTTTTCTAAAGCTTCGTCAATATTAAAATCTTTTAAAGAGTCTATAATCATATCTGGCGCGTATGCATAATTGTTAATATGCTTAGCCTTAGAAACACCAGATAGAGTAAGAATCGTTTTGTACCCCATTTGTATAGAGCCTAGAATATCTGTATCCATAGTATCCCCTATTACGATAGTCTGATCTGTGGTAAGCCCTAATTTTTTTCTGGCTGCACGCATCATTACAGGACTGGGTTTTCCTACCGAAAATGCTTTTCGCCCCGTCGCCTCTTCTATCATCTTCACAATCGCTTTGATACCCAGGTTAGACCAGCCTATTTTCATAGGTGAAGGATCTAAATTTGTTGCAATAAGTTTTGCACCCCCAAGAATCATATCTACGGCTTTATTCGCCATTTCTAAAGTAAAATTGCGCCCCTCGCCAATTACGACATAATCGGGATCCTGTGTCACAAGTGAATAGCCATTTTGATGCAAGCTAGACAATAGCCCACCTTCTCCTAAAACATATGCTGTACCATTAGGTTTTGTAAAGCCCAGAAACCAGGCTGTTGCCATGGCGCTGGTGTATACATTTTCTTCCTTAATTTTAATCCCCATTGGGATTAATTTATTGACAACGTCTATTGGACTGCGTTGACTATTATTAGTCATAAACAGAAACGGAATACCCCGATCCTGTAATGTTTTTATAAATGTATCTGCTCCCGGAATCAAGTCATTACCACTGTAAATAACCCCATCCATATCTATTAAAAATCCTTTATCCATTAGTTGTAGATTTAAGCGTAAAAATAACCTTTAATTACAAAGTTAACAGTCATATACGCTAAAAATTAGTCTTTAAATTCTGTGTCATAAAAGTGCGTTGCATCATATATTAACTCATCGAGTTTTGTGTTTTCAAGAACGACTCGTGACTCGGTCCAATCTAAATAATTCACAAAATCTTCAACTGCAATCTGGCGGTATTGAGAAACCGTATCTATATTAAAGTAGAGTCTCCCTGTACGTCTTACAAAAAAATCTGCAAGACTATTAGTCATCTCATAATAGACACTGTACCATAATTCTGCGCGTAACAGACGATCATTAGCATCTTGATTTCTAAAATAGTTTATTTTGTTTTTAATTAGGTCCGCTTGCTTTCCGTAGGTAGTGGTTAAATACCAAGCTTTATACTCTGCATCATCAATACCTATAACATTTAGCGTATCGGCTAATTTTTTCTGATAGTTTGCAACCTCTTTAGAATTGCGCATCGCATACGAAGTGAGTGCTATATGCTCTGTTCTCGATTCTTCAAACTTCTCTGAGTATTTGTCTTTAAGCTGCTTAAGTACGGTATCGCTAACCCGTTTTGCCATTTTACGATATCCGGTTAACTTTCCGCCGGCTATTGAAATTAAACCACTTTTGCTTATAAATGTCTCGTCTTTTCTTGACAATTCTGAAGGATCTTTTTCATCTTCGTGAATAAGTGGGCGTAATCCTGCCCAACTGGATTGAATATCAGACTCCTCCAAATGTATTTCTGGAAATGTTTGATTAACTGCATCTAGCAAATAATTAATGTCTGCTTGTGTAGCCACAACCCGATCTAAACTCCCCGAATAGTTAGTGTCTGTAGTTCCTACATAGGTGGTTTTACCACGAGGGATAGCAAATATCATTCTGCCATCTGGCACATCAAAATAAAGTGACTGGTGTACCGGCAGCTTTTCTTTTGCAAAAACAAGATGCACCCCTTTAGTAAGATGCAGGTGTTTATTATTCATAGACTCATCCTTTACCCTTAGTTTATCAACCCAGGGTCCGGCTGCAGAAACAAATGTTCTACCGTCAACTTCAAATAAATTTGAGGTGTTGTGATCTTTACATGTTACACTGGTGATTTTGCCTTTATGATCGTAGACAAAGTCAATCATCTCTGTATAATTGAGACAAATCGCACCAAAATCTGCTGCTTTTTTAATGAGCTCTATTGTAAGCCGGGCATCATCTGTTCTATACTCAGCATAATACCCACCTCCCAGCAATGTAGATTCGTCAAGCATAGGTTCACGTGCAATAGTCTCTTCTTTAGTAAGCATACGCCGTTTGTCATCACCTTCTACATTTGCCAGTAAATCATAAACTTTTAACCCCAGTGAAGTCAAAATCTTACCATACTGCCCACCTTCAATAAGGGGCAGGAGCATTTTTTCTGGGATTACTAGGTGTGGAGCTAATTTATGCACTATGGCGCGCTCTGTTCCCGATTCTTTTACGAGACCTATTTCCATTTGTTTCAGATAGCGTAACCCGCCGTGAACCAACTTTGTACTTTTATTGCTAGTTCCTGAAGCAAAATCATTTTTTTCAATTAAACAAACGCTCATTCCTCGCGTTGCTGCGTCTAGTGCGATACCTGCACCGGTAACACCTCCGCCTATAATTACAACATCAAACTTTTTAGATTTTGCTTTTTTGATATAGCGCTTACGGTCTATAATACTAAAACGTAGCGGGGCCTTCTCTTTCTCAATAGTTTCGGCGTAGCCAGAACGTGTACGTGCTACAGCCAGTTCCCAACCTTCTTTTTTATGGTTACGCGTACGCACATCCATATTTGGCTCAAAAATAGTATCTACATTACGCACTGAAGCAATGTCCTTTTTTGTCCAGATTCCGGCTTTAATTCCCGCCAGAAAAGCAGCTCCCATTGCAGTAACTTCAAGCATTTTAGGGCGATCTACATTTGTATCCAGGATATCTGCCTGAAACTGCATTAGGTAATTATTTACACAGGCACCGCCATCAACTTTTAATTCTTTAAGCTGTTTGCCACTATCTTCTATCATTGCATTAAGAAGATCGCTTACCTGATAGGCCATAGCCTCTATTGTAGCTTTTATAAGCTCTTTTTTACCGGTATTAAATGTTAATCCCTGTATACTCCCTTTTGCATCACTATCCCAGTAAGGAGCTCCCATCCCATTAAATGCAGGCACAAAAAATAAATCTTTAAGTGGCGGAATACTTTTACAGATCGCTTCAGTTTCTAAAGCATTATCTATTAGTCCTACTGCATCGCGCAACCACTGTACTGATGCGCCGCCTACGAAAACACTTCCCTCAAGAGCATATTTGTGCGGTTCGTTTTCCAGCGTACAGCACAATGTTGTTATTAAGCCGTTTTTAGAGAACGAAGGCTTCTTACCCGTATTGAGTAACATAAAACAACCCGTACCATAGGTACTTTTTGCCATACCAGACTTGTAACCTCCTTGTCCAAAAAGTGCTGCCTGTTGATCACCTGCTACTCCGTAAATAGGAAAAGAGTGTTCCTTAAATTTTAACGTACCAAAGTCTGAAGAGGAAGCCTGAACCTGCGGAAGCATACTGCGCGGTATATCTAAGGCCTCTAACAGCTCTTCATCCCAATCGAGGTTTTTAATATTGAAAAGCATCGTACGGCTGGCATTGGTATGATCTGTAAGGTGTTTACCCGTGAATTTATAAATCAACCAACTATCAACAGTACCAAAAAGCAAATCACCGGCATCTGCACGTGCCCGCGCACCTTCAACATTATCTAAAATCCATTTTATCTTGGTTGCTGAAAAATAACTATCTATAACCAGACCCGTATTTTTTAAAATATACCGCGCAAGATCCTGTTCGCGCAGCATTTCGCAAATAGATTCGGTACGCTTATCGAGCCAGACGATGGCATTATATACAGGTTCTCCCGTATGTTTATCCCAAACGACTGTGGTCTCTCTTTGGTTTGTAATTCCTATTGCTTTTATTGCATCTAAAGGCACATTTGCCTTAGAAAAAACCTCTTCAAAAGCAGCTTTCTGATCATTATATAAATCTAATGGATCGTGCTCAACCCACCCCGATTGTGGGTAGTATTGTTTAAGTTCCTTCTGAGAAATCGCAACCTCAATACCCTCACGATCAAATAAAATTGCCCGTGTGCTTGTGGTGCCCTGGTCAAATGCTATTATATAAGAATCACTCATAGTAAAATTTATAACGTATTTGATGCTCGTAAACGGCATTAGGTTTTAATACCGTAGTAGGAAAATTCTCGTGGTTAGGCGTATCTGGAAAATGCTGAGGTTCTAAACACAACGCCACCGAAGGTCCTTTTAAGGAAACTCCCTTACCTTTAAAATTTGTCATCCCGTTTGCACTGTAAAATTGCAAGCCGGGTTGTGTACAATGTAAATGCAATTGTAGCTTTTTATCAGAATTCATTAAGATAGCTGCGGGTTGCTGACCTCGATTTTGATTTAAAACATAATTGTGGTCATAGCCCCCTTCAATAGCCGCAATCGCTTCTTTTAAATGGGTTTCTTTTTGTAAATCAAAGGCTGTATTTGCCAAAGCTCTTAGTTCTCCCGAAGGAACATTCGCTGGTGTTTTTGGCAAATAATGGGACGCATTAATTTTTAGATGATGGTTTTTAATAGAATCGCTATCCCCTGCTTCAAGGTTAAAATACTCGTGCCGGGTTAAATTTACAATCGTTTCTTTATCTGTTTTTGCTTCAAAACGCATTACCAGTTCATTATCTTCCTGAAGCTTAACAAAAAACTGTGTTTTCAGATTTCCGGGAAATCCCTCCTCACCATCAATGCTCGTGTAACTAAAAACCACCTCATCGCCAAGATTCTCAACTTCCCAAAGCTTTTTTCCGAAGGATTCAAAACCACCATGCAATTGATTATTACCCTCATTAGCAGAAAGCGACACTTTTTTACCATCTATGGCAACCGCTCCAAGCGCTATACGATTTGCATTACGCCCCACAAGTTGACCTATAAACGAAGTGTCTTCTTCGTACGATTTTAGATCTTCAAAACCCAGAACAACATCTTTAAAAGAACCGGTATTTGTAGGAACAATTAATTTTTGAAGTATCGCTCCATAAGAGAGAAAGTGTGCCTCCATGCCAGAAGCATTTTTTAACTGTATACTTAAGACAGCGCGACCGTCTTGTGTTTTATCAAAAGGTTGTATTGTAATCAACAGATATTATTTTATAAGGATAAATATATAAAAATGTATTGCCACAATAAGTCTTCAGGATAAGTTTAAATTGGTTCCTGTTACTGCTCTAATAAAGCTTTTGTTCTATACTTGCGTCCTTTTTAAACCAATCTTTCCTTTTCTTCGTAAGTTTTTGTAATAAAATTAGTCTCATACGCTACCTAAATTCCAGAATGTCTACTCTAAAAATTACCTTATTTCTGCTCCTGACTCCTGTTTTATTTTTTGGTCAGAAAAAATCTATAGATAAGTTGTTACAAACTTACAATTCACAAAGTGTACCTTATATTTCTGTACAAGAATTGAAGATGAAATCAGACACCTATGTAATTCTAGACACTCGAAAAAAAGAGGAGTTTGAGGTGAGCCATCTACCTCAAGCAATTTGGGTGGGTGAAAAACCTCAAAAAGAGTTGCTTAAAGATTATATAAACTCAAAAAAATCTATGGTTGTTTATTGTACGGTGGGTATACGCAGTGAAGATTATGGTGAGATACTCAATAAAGAAATGCAAGGTAAAATCTATAATCTCTACGGAGGAATTTTTGCATGGAAAGATGCCGGTTACGATTTAAAAGATTCAAATAACAAACCAACCATTAAGGTTCATACTTTTTCAAAAAATTGGGAAGATTATTTAAAAACAGGCATTGCTGTTCATTAATTTTGAAGACAATCAACTAACAAACATGAATGGGCTTACTTAGCAAAAAAGATACTGACGAAAACAAAGACTTCGAGGCAGAATTTCATTTCCCCACATCAGACCGTGCCTTATTAATTTTTACTCGTAATCCAGAGCTTGGCAAGGTTAAAACACGCCTGGCTGGCGGCGTAGGTGATGAAGCTGCTTTAGAGATTTATAAATTTTTATTAGCGCACACCGTCTCAATAACAACTGGTTTAACTGCAGACAAACAGGTCTTTTATTCTGAAAAAATACGTTCCGGAGATTTTTGGGATGATGATAAATTCACTAAAAAGCTGCAACACGGTAAAGACTTAGGCGAGCGTATGAATAAGGCTTTCGCCCAAGCGTTTAGAGCAGGCTATAAAAAAGTAATTATTATAGGCAGCGATATGTATGATCTCTCTCAACAAGATCTGGAAAAAGCATTTGCTCTGCTTGATGATCACGACTTTGTAGTAGGCCCTGCAGAAGACGGCGGTTATTATTTACTCGGAATGACCTTCTTAAAACCTGAACTTTTTCAGGATAAAACCTGGGGTACCGAAACTGTTCTTAAAGACACGCTTGCAGATTTAAAAGAAGAATCTTTTATATTGCTGCCTACTCGTAATGATGTAGATTATTACGAAGATATTAAAGGTATTGAAGCATTTTTCCCATTTTTACCACAACACTTGAAATAATATTTAAAATGAAAAAATTTATAGAAGAGTCTGCGCAGTTTTTAAAAAGTCGCGGATTTGAAGCTCCGGAAGTGGGCATAATTTTAGGAACTGGTCTTGGCCAGTTTGTAGATCAGGTTGACATTATAAGTTCAGTAAGTTATAATCATATACCAAATTTCCCCACTGCTACTGTAGAATTTCATACCGGAAAACTCATTTACGGTACACTAGGCGGTAAAAAGGTAATCGTTATGCAGGGCCGTTTTCATATTTACGAGGGTTATACGCTAAGAGATGTGAGCTATCCTGTACGCGTGATGAAAGAACTGGGTATTCAGAAATTATTAATTAGTAATGCGGCAGGAGCTATAAACCTCAACTATAAAAAAGGAGAGATTATGCTCATCGAAGACCACATCAACCTGCAAGGTGGTTCGCCTTTAGCCTTTAAAGGTGTAGAGCAATTGGGTTCTCGTTTTACAGATATGAGCGCACCTTATGATGCTGAAATGATCAAAATCCTGAAAGAAACAGCCGCAGAAAAAGGGATTACCCTTCACGAAGGCGTTTATGTTTCGGTAGTGGGACCTCAGTTGGAGACTCGCGCCGAGTATCGCTATCTTAAAATTATAGGCGCAGATACTGTAGGGATGAGTACTGTTCCCGAAGTAATTGTCGCCAACCATCTGGATCTGCCGGTCGCAGCGCTTTCAGTTATTACAGATGAATGTGATCCTGAAAATCTGCAGCCCGTAGAAATCGCGGATATTATGGCAGCTGCCGCGAAAGCAGAACCTGATATGGTTACCCTTTTCACAAAACTTATAGAAAAATTGTAATCCGCAAAGCGGAATCTAATTAATTAGAAATAAAGCGACTAACAGTAAAACCCTCGCTGGTTTATCCTCGAGGGTTTTATATTTTTATTCGGTTTTAAAACCAAAAGCTAACAAATACCGTAACTACTGTGTAGTTACAAAATTAATAACTCAAAATCACGATTACAATGGCAGCTAACAATTATTACGATCCCGCAGATCTTAGAAAATTTGGTAAAATCACCGAATGGAGCGAGGAACTGGGCACTAAATTTTTTGATTACTACGGAAAAGTGTTTGAAGAAGGTGCACTTACCGCCCGTGAGAAAGCATTGATCGCTCTTGCCGTTGCACACACCGAACAGTGCCCCTATTGTATAGATGCTTATACTAAAGATACGCTGCAACGTGGGGTTACTAAAGAACAAATGATGGAAGCCATTCACGTAGGTGCTGCAATTAAAAGCGGCGCAACCCTCGTACATGGTACAATGATGATGAATAAAGTGAATAAGCTAGAAATGTAGTTGTTAGACTTAATTTCTATCAACTATATACTATATTAGTCCCTGCTGAAAAAGAAAAACCTCTATGTCTGTTACCAAAACAAAAAAATCATTACATAAACGCCATGATGATCTGGCTCAAGCCAATAAACAACTTGAGATTTTATCAGGTGGTATTTTTGCTGATGGTGAACTCCCTACTTTTGCTGAAAAAATAAAGGAAACCAATAAGTTTCCGCTTCGACCTAAAAAGTTAGAAATCCTACAGATCAACGTGGGTTACATGTGCAACCAGGTGTGTGAGCACTGCCACGTAGATGCCGGTCCCGATCGTAAAGAAATTATGACCTGGGAAACGATGGAACAGTGTCTTGAAGTGATTAAAAATACAGGAGCACATACCCTCGATTTAACCGGTGGTGCGCCTGAAATGAATCCGCATTTTAGACGATTTGTCGAAGAAGCCAGCAAAGCCGGAATCAAAGATTTTATCGTGCGCAGTAATTTGACGATTATTCGCGCGAATAAAAAATACTACGATTTACCTGAGTTTTTCAAAAAGCACAACGTACACGTAGTAAGCTCGATGCCGCACTGGACGCGCGGTAAAACCGATAAGCAACGTGGTGAAGGTGTTTTTGACCTTTCAATTAAAGCATTGCAAGATTTAAATGCAGTAGGTTACGGGATGCCAGATAGCGATTTACGTCTGGATCTGGTTTACAATCCTAATGGCGCATATCTCCCTTCTGATCAGGCCGGGATGGAGAAAGATTTCAAAAAAGCATTGTACGAGGATTTCAATATTCAGTTTCATAACCTTTTTGCGATCACCAATTTACCTATCGCCCGTTTTCTAGATTATTTGATTGCTTCAGAAAACTATGAAGATTATATGTATCAATTAGTTGAAGCGTATAACCCTGCAGCTGTTGAAAATGTGATGTGTACCAATACCATTTCCATAAGCTGGGACGGCTGGTTATACGATTGCGATTTTAACCAGATGCTCGACTTAAAAGTTAACAGTAAAGTGAAGCACATTTCAGATTACAATGAAGATTTGCTTAACGATCGTAATATCATCATTTCGCAACATTGCTATGGTTGTACTGCCGGTGCCGGAAGTAGCTGCCAGGGAACTGTTGCTTAATATTTAAGACCATAGACCAGAAAACTGCCATAATACTATTTGCGCGCTCTGCGCAGCAAGATGCAAAGCAAAAACGCTTCCGTAATGGAGTGCAGGTTTTTGACGCGCTCAATAAGCACGCAGTTAAAACGCTCAAAAAAACAGGACTTCCTTATTTTATTTATTCGGAAGAAAAACAAATTGGTTCTAATTTTGGCGAGCGTTTCACCTATGCGATTCAGGAAATCTACGCCTTAGGTTTTGAGAATATCATCACCATTGGTAATGACAGTCCGCATCTTACGGCAAACCATATTCTTGAAGCCAGTCAACACCTGAAAGAAAATCCCATTGTTCTAGGACCTTCAGCAGATGGTGGTTTTTACCTGATGGGATTGAAGAAATCACGTTTCAACCCTGATTCCTTTTTAAAATTACCCTGGCAAACCGAAGCATTAACCTCAAGTATCTTAAGGCTCGTTCACGCTAAAAAAATAGAAGCGATTCTGCTTGACACGCTTCAGGATCTCGATTCTGTAGCAGATATTGAGACATTGCTTCAGTCTCAAAAAACGTTACATTACACGATAAGTCAACTGCTTTTAAATGCTCTTGAAAAATCATTCAACTTACCTTTATTTCAGCCTTTTTGGGTTGAAACCTTTCACGCACGTACCTACTTCAATAAGGGATCACCGGTTTTAATTTCCGCATAAATCCATTTCGCTTTTGCGATCCTATGCCACTGTACCGGCAGTTATTAATTATTCCAAAAACAAAAAATGAAAAACCTCTATTTGGGGCTTATGCTTATGCTATGCGCGTGGGCACAAGGCCAAACTATAATTAAAGGAACCGTCACTACTGCTGTTGACGGCACTACCATCCCATTTGTAAATGTTATTGCTGTAAATGCAGACGCCGCTACAATTACAGATGAAGACGGAAATTACAGCATTACGATACCCGAAAAAACCACACAACTTCGCTTCTCGGCGATAGGGTTTATCACACAAACCGAAACGGTAAACGGGCGTTCTCAAATCAATGTCATTCTTCAGGAATCGACTACTGATCTTGATGAAGTAGTGATTACTGCCTTAGGTCTGGAACGCGAAACCAAAGAACTGGGCTACGTGGTACAAACCATTCAGGCTGAACAAGTATCTGAGGTAAAAGCGCCTAACTTTTTAGACAACCTGGCCGGTAAGCTTGCAGGGGTTACCATTTCGCAAGGTGCAACAGGCGTGGGCTCCTCCTCTAAAATTACCATTCGTGGGGAAGCTTCTTTTTCCAATAACAATCCGTTGTTTATTGTAGATGGAACTCCTATCAACAACAACACCGTGTTTAACGATACCAATGAAGCCGCTGCCGGATTTCAGGAAATTGATTTTGGTAACGGCGCAATGGAAGTAAACCCGGATGATATCGCTTCGGTAAGTGTTCTTAAAGGCCCTAGTGCCGCGGCACTTTACGGGACTCGTGCTTCAAACGGAGTAATTATTATTGAAACTAAAAACGGAAGCAAAAGCAAAGGACTGGGAATTAGCATCAATACTTCAGTTTTTGTAGACACGCCATTTAAACTTCCTGAATTTCAAAATAAATACGGGCAGGGAAACTCTGGTCAGTTTGCGTTTGTAAACGGTCTGGGCGGCGGCGTTAATGACCTTATCTCCTATTCCTGGGGACCTCGTCTTGATCAGGGAACACTAATCCCACAGTTTGATTCTCCAGTAACCTTACCTGACGGAAGCGTGGTACGTGGTGGAGACACTTCATTATACAGCGGGTTACCGATTACTCCAACGCCGTTTAACTCACATCCCGATAATCTTAAAGATTTTTACGAGACCGGCGTTACCACAATTAACAATGTGGCTATCGGTAGTAGTTTTAATAAAGGAAACTACCGCATTTCATTTACCGATTTACGCAGTGAATCTATCATTCCCGGAGTGAATCTGGATCGTCAAACGGTGGCTACCAAGCTTAATTTTAAACCCACAGACAAGACCACTTTTAATACTTCGATTAGCTATGTGAACTCAAGCAGTGACAACCGCCCGTCTAATGGCTACGGTAGTGAAAACGTAAATTACTCACTGGTTGCCTGGGGACCGCGTTCTTTAGACATGAACAGCCTGCGCAACTACTGGCAGCCGGGTCTTGAAGGCGTGCAGCAGTACTCCTTTAACTACACCTATTTTGACAACCCGTTTTTCATTATGTATGAAAACCGAAACTCCTTCAATCGCGATCGTGTTTTTGGGAATATGTCGATCAAGCATAATTTCACAGACAATTTGAGTTTAGCAGTGCGCACCGGGATGGATTATTCTTCGGAAACCCGCCAATTGCGCAGAGCTTTTAGTTCTAACCGTTTTAAAAATGGAGGTTACGCAGAGCACGACGTATTTTACCGCGAAATCAACACTGATTTTCTATTGAATTACAACAAGATTATCGGTGATGTTTCTTTAGATGTTTCTTTAGGCGGAAACCGTCTGGATCAAAAAGCTTCAACCAAACAATCACAAACGGTGAACCTCGCACAACCGGGTATTTTCAACCTGAATAATGCTGCTTCCCCTATCGATGTGTTTCAGTTTGAATCCAATAAACGCATCAATTCCTTTTATGGAATCGCAAAACTGGGCTACAAAGATTACTTGTTTTTAGACATTACCGGCCGTAACGACTGGTCGAGTGCCTTAGCCACTCCATTTTCAGTAGACGGGACTTCGTTCTTTTATCCTTCAGCATCAGCGAGTTTTATTCTTTCTGAAGTCGCTCAATTACCGGAAACATTCTCGTACGTTCAACTTCGCGCGAGTGTGGCTCAGGTAGGTAACGATACACAGGCTTACCAGACTTCGGGAGCATTTATTTCACAAACGCCTTACGCAGGACAGCCTACCTTCAGCAATCAAAATTTTATCCCTAATGCCAATTTAAAACCGGAGCAAACGACTTCGTACGAAGTGGGTGCAGATATTCGGTTTTTAAAAGATCGTATCAAACTGGATGCGACCTATTACAATGCCCTGACACGAGATCAAATTATCTCATTGCCTATCGCTATTTCTTCCGGTTACAACCAGCAAGTGGTAAATGGCGGAGAAGTATGCACGCAGGGAGTAGAACTTATTCTTGCTGCAACACCGCTTTTAACTTCAGAATTTAAATGGAATACTACCTTCAACTTCAGCACGAGTACTTCAAGGGTAGAAAGTCTTCCACAGTCTGATGGGCGTTTAACATTAGCCTACAGCCGTATTTATGACAGTGCCAACCAGACCGTTTGGTTTCAGGTAGAAGAAGGCGGGCAAATAGGCGACATCTACGGCACGGGGTATCGTAAAACAGATGACGGCCAGTTTATCTTAACTGCAAACGGAAGCTACATTGCAGACAATACGCTCCAGAAAATAGGGAATTACACACCCGACTTTATGCTGGGCTGGAACAACAATTTCACCTACAAAAACTGGAACCTCAGCTTCCTATTTGACTGGCGACAAGGCGGCGAACTCGTTTCCCGTACGCGTGCTTTAGGAACGGTAGGTGGTCAACTTGCAGAAACTGCAAACCGCCCTGAAGAAGGCATTGTACCTCAAGGTGTGGTAAATACGGGAACAGCAGACAATCCGCAATATGTACCTAATACAACAGCAGTTTCCGCAGAAACCTATTACAGACAATTTTACGATCGTAACCACGAAGAAAATAACGTGTATGACGCTTCTTTTCTAAAACTGCGTCAGTTTTCGGTAGGATATACTTTTAAACTCAAAGACGGTTTTCTAGGCCTTTCTAAAGGAATGGATCTTGATATCGCTTTAGTAGGACGTAACCTTTTTGCGATTTCTGAAATTCCGCATTTTGACCCGGAGCAACTTGCCGTGCAAGGCACCGGTTTTGTGAGCGGTGTCGAAGATATGAGTTATGCGACAACCAGAAGCATCGGCCTTAAAGCAGGATTTAATTTCTAAGAGCCTTAAAGGCTATCTAAACGTTTAAAAGATGAAAAACACACTCTATAAAATTCTAATCCTAAGTCTGGGACTTTTCACAGCCTGTACAGCAGATTTTGAAGAAAAAAACACCAATCCCAATGCACCGGTTACCGTGCAACCCAGTCTCTTATTGAGACAGGTGATCTACGATTTTGGAGAGCAAATGAGTTACGAAGGTTTTGCTGCCGGTGATTTACTATCACAACACCGCACCGCATTAGACTTTAACTTGTTTGACCGCCACGCACTCAAATCACCACAGCTGGGTGGAAATCCTTGGCCGGTTTTTTATACTAATCTGCGCGATAACGAACTTTTATTAAAACAGGCGCAAAGCAACGAGACCTTTAAAGTTTATGAAGGTCCGGCATTGATTTTAAAAGCCTATATGGCTCAAGGGCTTACCGATCTTTTTGGTGATGTTCCGTATTTCGAAGCCTTTAATGGGATTGATGGTACCGTAACGGCTCCTTACGATGCTCAGGAAGCTATTTATCTTGCCGAAGGTGGGATTCTGGACAATTTGGATAAGGGAATTTTAGCATTAAACACTTACACGGGAGCAGTCGCTCTGGAAGGCGATCTTTTATTTTCCGGAAATCTGGATAAATGGGTTCTATTTGCAAACTCGCTAAAGCTGAAGGCTTTGATGCGTATTTCTAGTAAAGAGGATGTAGCCTCACAAATCGCAGCGATTTTTTCTGAAGGAAACTACATCAAAACCAATGCAGACAATGCGACTTTTGATTTTACAAACAGTGCTCCTAATAGTTTTCGCTTTGCGCAACTGCGTGCAGGAGATTTTAACAACTTCGTGCTTTCTGAAACCATGGAAGAAATCTTAACCGATTTAAATGACGATCGTATCGGGGTGTTTTTTAGACCGTTTGCAAACTCAACTACCGGAACCTTTAACGGACTAATCAATGGAATCAACGCTTCACAAACCTCTATTGAACCGGCGAACTATTCCCGTGCAGGAACCCTTTTTAAAGAAAACACTTCAGAATTGAATGCCAATTTTATGACGAGTTGGGAAACGCAGTTTATTCTGGCAGAAGCTGCAGCTAAAAACTACATCACGGCAGATGCAGCCACTTTATACAATACCGGTGTACAGCAAGCTTTTGAGTATTGGTTGACCGATTTACCGGCAGACTATTTAACCGGACCGGCTGCTTATAATGCTGCGGGGACGACTCCGCTGCAGCAAATAAGCACTCAAAAATGGATCGCCAATATTATAAATGGATACGAAGGCTGGGTAGAATGGAGACGTACCGGTTTCCCTGCTTTTAAACCGGTTGCCGCAAGTCTCAATGACGGTTTGATTCCTGTACGTATGCCATATCCCGCAGAGGAAGAAGCTTTAAATGCAGATAATTACAATAGCGCCGCTCAAGCCACTAATGGGAACAGTCTGGACGTAGCCGTCTGGTGGGATGAATAGAACTTTGAATAAAAAATAAACAAATTGAATATTGAAATCTGGCAATGGGGATTAATCATCGTATCAAGTTTGATACTGTTTTTCCTGTCCCCATTGGCAAAAACAACAGACGACTTTTTTAAAGCTACGCATCGCAAAAAAGCACCTAATGTGTTTATGCTAACGGGAAGCCTTATTATCTCCTGGATTTTTGCCAAGAGTATCACCAATGCAGCCAATCTGGGATTGGAGTTTGGTATTGTAGGCGGTGTCGCCTATGCTGCCTATTACCTCTCTTTTGCAATCGCAGGTATTCTTATTTACTCTATACGCACCCGGGGCGGATATACAAGTTTACATGATTTTTTCACTTCGCGCTTTGGCAAAAATGCTATGCGCGTGTTTTCCATTTTAATCGCTATAAGGCTTTTTAACGAAGTCTGGAGCAACACAATGGTAATAGGGAGTTATTTTGGAGATATAGGCAGCACGCCCTATTACGCTTCGATAATCGTATTCACATTGCTTACTCTGGCATACTCGTTAAAAGGGGGATTGAGTAGTTCAATTTTTACAGATGTAATTCAAATGGGGTTATTCAGCATCTTGCTCTTTGTGATTTTATCGAGTATCTATTCAACTACAAATTTTACAGTTGCTGAAACCGTAAACAGCGGTGTATGGAGTTTTGATATGGGTTTAAATTTACTTTTTGCTGCCCTGTTGCAATCCTTCAGTTATCCCTTTCACGATCCCGTTTTAACAGACCGTGCTTTTTTAAGTTCGCCAAAAGTGACCCTAAGAAGTTTTCTTCTGGCAAGCGTTTTAGGCGGAGCCTGCATCATTCTTTTTAGTGTTATTGGTGTTTATGCCCAGGCTATGGGAATGCAGGGTCAGGCAGCAGTAGAAGTGGGTAAAGCTTTTGGTACGGTTATTTTGCTGATTATCAATTTCATAATGATCACTTCGGCGGCTTCTACCTTAGACTCTACGTTTTCGTCATTTTCTAAATTGGCAGCGATTGATTTAAAACTGGGCGAAAGCATTTCGGTTGGTAGGATTGCCATGTGCGTTCTGGTGGTTTTAGGAACCATTCCGATATTTCTGGATGCTGAAATTTTATCGGCGACCACCATATCCGGAACCATGGTTATTGGCCTCACTCCTATTTTCTTTTTCTGGAAATTACCTGCACCTAAAATCAGTTTCTACCTCAGTATTTTCTGTGGAATTGCCTTTGGCTTTTTATTGATTTTTAACCTCATCCCAAAATCGTGGATTTTAACCACCGGCCCTTATGCCGATTTGCTTTGGGTTAATATCTGGGGCATATTTTCGTGTTTAATTTTATATATGATTCCGGCATGGATAAAACTGTGGTAAATCAGCTTAGGTCAAGCCATCAAGGCACTCAAAGGAAACAGCCTTTGACTTCGGAGCAAGCCTCTGAGCATTCAAATCTCGATTATAGCGTAAATCTGGGTTCGCTAAGCGGAAAAGTGCTGCTTTTTGGTGGTGTATACAGCAATCTTCAGGCTTTGGAAAAACTGAAGCAAATTGCTGAATCTCAAAATATCGCACCAGAGAATTGCATTTGTACCGGCGATATCGTGGGCTATTGCGCACAGCCGGAAGAAGTTGTGCAGCTTTTTAAAATTTGGGGCGCTCACAGTATTTTAGGCAACGTAGAAATTCAATTGCGGGATGGTGCCGAAGATTGCGGCTGCGACTTCAGAAAAGGTTCGCGCTGTGATGGCTTCTCCCAAATGTGGTTTCCGTATGCGCAAAGTAAACTCAGTAAAAATTCACTCGATTATATTGCAACGCTGCCCAATCATATTGATTTCCGCTTTGCGAAAAAAGATATTACCGTTGTTCACGGCGATTTTTTTAATGTATCAGAATTCGTTTACAAATCAACCGACTGGAAACTCAAGCAAGCAAATTTTGAAACTACTCAGGCCGATGTGATTATTGCAGGGCATTGCGGGTTGCCTTTTCATCATGAAAACGAGGATAAGCTTTGGCTGAATCCCGGAGTGATCGGGATGCCGGCAAACGATGGTACTCCTAATGTTTGGTATGCGACTTTAGAAGAGCATAATGGGGAGTTGAGCTTTTCGCATCATACGATGAATTACAACTTCAAGCTGGCAAATGCCAAAATGCAAAATGACTTTTTACCGCAGGAATATGCGCGTACATTAATTACAGGAATATGGGACAACACCGAAATTCTGCCTCCTTATGAAAGTGGTTTGCAGGGTTTCGGTATTCAATTATAAAGATTTTAACCCGGCGACGGCTTAAGCTGTTTCCATAAAAAAAACATGTACCTATGAGCTATTTAGAAACTACCAAAAATGTGTATCGTGATGCTGCACTTACGCCTGATGTAGGCTTGTGCTGTACCACAAACCCAATCTGGGAATTACCGGGTTTAAAAATTCCAAAAATCATGCAGGAGATGAATTACGGCTGCGGAAGCACGGTAAATGCTCGTGATCTCACTAACAATCCGCGTATTTTATACGTAGGTGCCGGCGGCGGAATGGAGCTGCTACAATTCGCCTATTTCTCGCGTCAAAAAAGCGGCGTTATTGGTGTGGATATTGTAGATGAAATGCTGGAAGCTTCTCGCAAAAATTTTATCGAGGCAGAAGCGGTAAATCCCTGGTTTAAAAGTGAGTTTGTAGATCTCAAAAAAGGAGATGCATTGAGCCTTCCGGTTGAAGATAACAGTATTGACGTAGCAGCTCAAAACTGCCTGTTCAATATTTTTAAGGCGGAAGATTTAAAGAAAGCTATTGCTGAAATGTACCGTGTTTTAAAACCACAAGGTAGATTGGTGATGAGCGATCCTACTTGTGAGCAGCAAATGAACGAGACCTTGCGTGAAGACGAGCGCCTGCGGGCACTTTGCCTCAGCGGAAGTTTACCTATTAAAGAATATGTAAAAGCATTAACTGATGCCGGTTTTGGTACTATTGAAATTCGTGCCCGTAAACCTTATCGTATTCTGGATCCGAAAAATTATCCTACAGACGAACTCATTTATATCGAATCTATTGAGGTAGCTGCCATCAAAGATCCTATGCCTGAAGATGGCCCGTGTATCTTTACCGGAAAAGCCGCGATTTATTACGGTTCTGAAAATCATTTTGATGACAAAAAAGGACACGTGCTAGTTAAAAATCAGCCATTGGCGGTTTGTGATAAGACTGCAGGTGCACTGGCTTCTTTAGGTCGTGATGATATTTTTATTAGTGAAAGCACGTTTCATTACGATGGTGGTGGATGCTGCTAACCGGCTAGCAGCCAGAGGCAAATAATAAAAAGCCCCGCATTGCGGGGCTTTTTATTATTTAAGTGAATTTAAAACATCCCCTATAAATGCACGTATCCCTTTTGAGGATTGGAGCATATAATATGTTCCAGCTATTTTTTCATCCTCGGAAATATACTTATCAGTTTTCAATATACCTCCTTCAACAGTTTGTAAATCCACTATTTTAATAGAAGAATAAAAGTGCTGGTTACTTAGGTGAACATATCCACTACCTGCATAATAAACTTGTTTTACCCATTTAAAGTTTGGTATATCCATTAAAAGATTAACCAATTTAGTGTCTGTTAATCTTTCTTTTGCCTTTTTACTATACCGCATCTTTCTTATCATATCTCCTCTCCTAACATTCCGTGCAAAAGTTTCAACATCATATTCCGATTGAATAGATGCAAAAATTCGCAAAAGACTGTCCAAATTCAATCTTACTAAAGGTGCTGCCGCTATGAAATTTTGGTCCTTTAATAAAGTTAAATAACCTCTATTAAGGTTTATAGTTCTATTCAAAACAGAATGACAAAAAAAAGTATACTCTGTCGCTCCAATTGATTCAGCCAAAATCTTACCTAAAGCTATTATCTTAGAATCCTCACCTGACAATTGAATAATTAAATCATCTAATTTTTCCGACATTTGTAAATCCTAAGTGACCAAACCTATTTCCCATTATACCCAAAACGACGCAATTCACGCTCGCTGCTTCTCCAGTTTTTGTTGACTTTTACATACAATTCCATATGTACTTTTTTTCCGAAGAAAACCTCCAGGTCTTTACGCGCTTCAATACCTACACGCTTTAAGGCTGCACCTTTATGGCCTATGATGATACCTTTCTGGCTCTCGCGCTCTACCATAATAATGCTACGCATTCTAATGATGTTGTCTTCTTCAAAAAACTCTTCGGTATCTATTTCTACTGAATAGGGAATCTCCTTTTTGTAATGCATTAAAATCTTCTCGCGTATGATTTCATTAACGAAGAAACGCTCTGGCTTGTCGGTTAAGGCATCTTTAGGATAGAAAGGTGGTGATACCGGTAAAGCTTCTAATATGCGATTAAAAACCTCAGCTACTCCAAAGTTCTCTAAAGCCGAAATTGCAAAAATCTCTGCATTAGGCACCTGTTCTTTCCAATGGGTACGACTTGCTTCAAGAAGCTCTTCATTTCCCTGATCAATCTTATTAATCAACAATAAAACCGGGATCTCTGTATTTCTTATCTTATTGAAAAAAGCCTCATCTTTCAATTCTTTTTCACCCAACTCAACCATGTAAATTAATACATCTGCGTCTTCAAATGCCGACTTTACAAAAGCCATCATCGAAGCCTGCAGCTCATAAGCTGGTTTAATAATACCCGGAGTATCACTTAAAATCGCTTGAAAATCTTCCCCGTTTACAATACCTAAAATACGATGACGCGTAGTTTGTGCCTTTGAAGTAATAATAGAAAGACGCTCCCCTACAAGAGCGTTCATTAACGTAGATTTCCCCACGTTAGGGTTACCTATAATATTTACAAAACCGGCCTTATGCGATTTTGGTTCTTGTGATTCTGGTGCTAACGGATTGTTATTTTGAGATTCCAAACGTATGGTATTTTGAGGTTTTAAGCTGCAAAGATACGTTTAAAAAATTAGCGTTTGAGTTTTACGTTTAAGCGGAAATCCCTAAAGCCCTTCGTACTATTGAAATATTAGTCGGCCGGTATAGGTTTCTTCTACCTCAACAGTAGGTGGGCGATTTACTGAGATGAGATCGCCGGTACTCAATACTTTTCCGCGTAGCGATTGTATAGGATTTACAATAACTTTATTTGTACCGCGGTGGTAGATATTGAGGTTCTGTATTCTAAATTCTGGACCTTCAAAACGAATGTCACCTTCTAAAAATTCAATATTCGCAGTCTCGGCTGCGCCTGAAATATAAAAATTACTAAGTCCGTTTGCGCTGATATTTAATTCTCCCACATTAAGTTGTAATCTAAAATCTCCGTCTTTGTGGTAGAAATCTTCTTCCTCACCGTCATTACTTATTAAGGTCAATGAAGGATACGTGAGTATACCATCGCTTTGCACTTCATATCCTGAAGCATTGCGTATTTGCTCGATATTAGGAGAAGTCACATACACCTGACTGATGTTAAAATCCCGAACTAGATTACAGCCATTATTATCTAAAACTGTTAAAATACCGTCTGTAACGCTTACTTCAATGTCATTCAATAAATTTTCACCAGTAGCAACCTCCACTTTTTGAACCGGCCCCTCTTTAAGAATAAGCTGCAAACGCTCTTCAACAATAATTGAAGTAAAGTCGCTTACTGTAAATTCCTTTTTAATGCGCTCACCTTCCGCCTGAATACAATTGAGTCCCTTTTCAGAGTTACAGGAAAGTGCAAAAAGACAGATGAGAGATAGGTATAGAACGTTTTTCAAAGCCAAAAAATCTTATGAATAATTAGATGGCAAATTAAGCTTTAAAAAGTAGTAGATAATGCGATTTAACCAAAATTCTACATCCATCAAGCGCCTTTTCAAAAGTGATGCACTTACTTCTCTTCACTGTCGTCTGCCATAAAAATCTCCCTATTTAAACTGGTAACGCGTTCTTTAGCTAGTTTTAATGTAGAATCATATTTAGCATACTTTGAAGAGTCGTATTTCTTGACAAAATCTTCGTAGAGTTTTAAAACTGCACGTTTGTCTTCGTAATAATTATCGGCTACAATCGCTCTCGTATATTCTGCATTTTTATTATCTGGATTTTCTTTAAGAGAATGACTAACATATTTCATCGCATTCGCCCAGTCTTTTTTCATCTCATACGTACGCGATAACGTATAATATTCTTCATCTAGCGGCTGATCTTTATATAGAATAGCAAAAAGCCCATGCATTTCTGCGGCTTTTAAATCTTCAATATAATTATACAACCTGGCTAATGTTGCGTGAAGGTGTGCATCTTCAGGTGAAAACTTTAAGGCTTCGAGATAGTTCTTAATTGCCAACTCATACATTCTATCTTTAAAATACGCGTTACCTAATTTTTCACGAATAAACTGTGTATTCTGTCCCAGAGAAATTAACTTTTCAAACCAGGTAATTGTCTCTTCATTCCACCCTTTATAATAATAGCTTTGAGCCAGTGTGCCGATGATTTCTACATTAGTCGGGTAACTTTCCAGAGCTTTAAAAGCTATTTTTTCTACCATTCTAAAATCTTTTCGCTTCAGATAAAAGGTAGCCAGTTCTGAAAGTGCTTTTTGATGGGTGCTGTCAAGTGCAACTGCTTTTTGGTAATCTTTCAGGTAAGGGAAAAGGGTCATAGTTCTTTCTTCCGTAGAATCTAAAGCGTTTAACGTTATATCTCTGGGCATATTCTCGCTTGCACGCCCACGCTGGTAATAAAATTCAGGATTGGTTTTATATACTGAAATCAATTTAGTAAAAACACTATCTGCTTCTTTAAACTTACCTTTAGTAATGAGTAATTTACCATACTCATTCATTGCTATAACTTCATCTGTACTACTCGCAGCTTTTACATAATTAATTAATGCATCGTCAAGTGTACCTTTTGCCTGGTGCGCACGTGCTAATTTTAAATAAACAGATTCTTCTTTAGAAGGAATACGTTCATAATTTTCAATAGCCGCGCTGTAATTTCCTACTGCATACAAACTGTCTGCAACGGCCAAAGCCGAAACTTCCTGAGCTTCGGCCTGGCTGGCAATAATTAAAAAAATAAATAGATAAAATCTGCTCATTGATACTTATAAAGTTGAATTACTGCACCTGAAATACAATGGGTAGTGAATACAATACATTTACAGACTCACCACGTTGCTTGCCCGGAGTCATATGAGGTAAAAGATTTATTACACGTTTTGCTTCTTCTTCAAGTTTAGGATGAGGCCCTCGAGAAGCTACATCTATAATATTACCTTTCTGATCAATTTTAAAGCGTACGTAAATTCGGTTTACGCCGGTAAGACCTAATTCTTTTCCTAATTTTATGTTGAAATTCTTATTTACAAAATGAGCAACCTGACCAGACATACACGCCTTTCTCTCTTTATTAGTTAAGCCTTCACAACCGGGAAACGTAGGAACCTCATCAATAACTGCAAAAGGAATGTCGTTGATAACCTCTTGATTTTGACTTTCTAACACTTCAACACCTTCACCTACAGGAATTTCGTTTAGCGCTATTGCTTCCGTAACACCTTCCACCACTTGAACATCTCCATCATATTTAGCTTCAATTTCTTTTAAAAGATTATATGTATTTTCATCAATATCCTCTTTAGCATATAAAGTGATTTTTGCCTTTTTTGATACATCTCCCTCTATTTTGATATCAGCAGTATCATTATTAAGTTCATTATCATCAGTACATCCAACATAAGTAAGGATCCCGGCGATGAGCGGAAGTACGAGTAGATACTTCCATTTTGCATTGTTTCTTGATTTTTTTTGTAACATAACGATTCGTTTTTTGATTAATGAATGATTGAAAAATGTATTGATGAATGAAATATGTTGCGTACCAAAAGCGGTATTGAGCAACTGATTGTAATAGGATTTGATTTCGGTTTTTTTAGTGGCGTGGGCATCGGCGATGAACTCGTGCAATTCGGCTACTTTATGTTGATAGATATATACCAGTGGATTAAACCAGAACACTACCCGCAAGATTTCAAATAAGAAGAGGTCTACCCCGTGTTTGTGCTTTAAATGCACTTCTTCATGTGCAAGAATGTGGGCTTTAGCTTCCGCAGCAATTTTATCACCTAGAAATATGGTTCCCAGAAAGGTAAATGCTGCATCGCTATTAGGAATGGTGATCACATTACCATCAGATTTTCTTTTAAAGCGGAAATACCTCTTGATCTCCTGATATTTTCTGAACAAGATTCCTGCACTAAAAAGTGCTCCGGCAGCGTAGATAAGGATACTTATAAACGCCCAATCTATTCCCGTTTCTACTGCATATGACTGATTATTTTGAATGGGTTGCCTACCAATAAACACTTCGGGGAGCATTTGCAGATTTTCGCGTAGCGGAATTTGATTCTGAAACAGTTCAAACTGCATGAATGGCAAAGCAAAAGCAACTAATGCTGTACTTATCAAATAAGCGCGATTGACATTAAAAAACGTTTCTTTACGCAACCAAAGTTGATACACTGCAATAAACAATGTCTGAAATACAATAACCTCAAGTATATATCGTATCATAATTAGTCGTCTTTATTAATTTCCTTTAAAATAGCTTCGAGTTCACCTGCACTCATTTCTTTTTTCTTGACGAAAAACGAAACCATGCTTTTAAAGCTTCCGTTAAAATAATCGTTTACCATTTTTGACATCGAAGCACTACTGTACTCAGATTTGGCTACCAGCGGAAAATAAATATGACCTCTACCCTGCTTTTTAAATCCTACAAACTCTTTAGTTTCTAGAATGCGTACAATGGTAGAAACTGTATTATATGCCGGCTTAGGCTCTGGCATTTCATCAATTATTGCTGCAACGTTACTTTCTTTAAGATCCCAAAGGATCTGCATTACTTCTTCTTCTGCCTTGGTTAATTGTTTCATAATAAGTATCTAATTAGGGATTAGTAGTTGTTGAACACTTCAAATATAACTAATTATTTAGTTAAACTAACAAATTAGTTATATATATTTAAAAAAAGTTTATCCAAGCCGATTTAATATCAGCTTAGATCTGTTAAAAGAGCGTATTAAATTTATTTTATGCGGAAACAGAAATACTTACCACATAACCTTCTGAATTGCGCACATTAAAAACAGTACCGTCTTCAAATAGTAAGTATTGCCCTTTAATACCCTTGAGTTTCCCTTGATACTCTGAAGTTTTCTCGAGGTTGAGACTTTTAAGTTTTGTAGGGTATTGCAATACCGGAAATTCTATATGCGTCTCTTGATTGTTCTCTAGATAATACTCTAGCGCTTCTGAAGGTATATATTGTTTTAAACTATTACGCTTAGCGACAAGATCTTCATCTTCAATCTCATTCTTTAGCATTTTACGCCAGTTGGTTTTATCTGCGATATACTCCTTTAAGGCAACTTCAGTAATGCCGGCAAGATAGCGGTTAGGCACTTCTACGATTTCAATTGCTTCGTGTGCTCCCTGATCAATCCATCGGGTAGGCACCTGCGATTTACGGGTTACCCCTACTTTGATATTGCTTGAGTTTGCGAGGTAAACAATATGGGGTTGCAATTGCACTTTTTTCTCGTAATCAAGATCACGATCTTCTTCATCTAGATGTGCTTTGCTCAATTCTGGGCGCATTATCCAGTCTGCAGCCTGAGGTACTTTATAAAAATCATCATAGCAATATCCCTGTCGATAAATCTTTTTATTTTTCCCACATGCCAAACATTGATACTTTAAAAATTCTATACGTATTTCCTTGTCTAAGAGCTGATTTACATGAATAAAATCATCTTCAAAAACTAAATAATATTGAATAGGTTTATCAAGTTCGGTTTGCATTTTTGTGAGGACTCCTTGATATTGCATAAAAATAATCTTACTTGATTTGTTTGAGTTAAAAAAAACTTAATTTTAGTCGCGCTTTTCGCTAATTACAAAGAATGAGTGCTCAAATATACTAACAAATGCCCATACCTTTAGTCAATTCTATCGCCAGCTGGTTTCTCAAAAAACGCATCCACCAGATGGAATTGTTTCTCAAATATCCTCACGATGTTCAGCTTGAACTATTACATAAATTGATTCAAAAAGCCCGGAACACCGAAATAGGAAAACAATATGGCTTTAAAGATATACGCTCGTATGCAGATTTTGCAGAGCAGGTACCTGTGCGTAATTATGAAGGAGTTCAGGAGCTTATAGAACGCGGTCGCAAAGGTGAAAATAATATTTTCTGGCCCTCGCCTGTTAAGTTATTTGCACAAAGTAGCGGTACTACAAACGCAAAAAGTAAGTACATCCCGGTAAGCCCAGAGTCTCTTGAGGACTGCCATTATGCTGCCAGTAAAGATTTGTTGTGTGTATACCTCAACAACAATCCCGATTCAAAATTATTTACAGGGAAAAGTTTACGATTAGGAGGCAGCAAACGCCTATATGAGAGCAACGGCACGTCATATGGCGACCTTTCTGCAATACTTATAGACAATATGCCCTTCTGGGCAGAATTTAGCAGTACTCCCGGCAATGAAGTTTCTTTAATGAGTGACTGGGAAGTAAAGATGCAAGCCATCGTACAAGAAACTATTGAAGAAAAAGTAACCAGCCTCGCAGGTGTACCCTCCTGGATGCTGGTATTGCTAAATAATATTTTAGAAACTACAGGTAAAAATCAGCTGATGGAAATTTGGCCAGACCTGGAAGTTTATTTTCATGGTGGGGTAAGTTTTGAACCCTATAGACAACAGTATCACAAGCTCTTTCCCAATCCTAATTTTAAATATTACGAGATTTATAATGCTTCGGAAGGATTTTTTGCGCTTCAGGATCAAAATGATTCTAATGATTTACTGCTTATGCTTGACTACGGTATTTTCTACGAGTTTATACCTATGAATCAATACGGTCTGGCAGGTGAAAAAATCATACCGCTTTCTGAAGTTGAAGTAGGTAAAAACTATGCGATTGTTATTACTACAAATTCGGGTTTATGGCGTTATAAAGTGGGCGATACGGTACGTTTTACTTCGGTTAACCCCTATAGAATACGCGTGAGTGGGCGCACTAAACATCATATTAATGCGTTTGGAGAAGAGTTAATCATTGAGAACGCAGAAATGGCTTTGAAGAAAGCAACCGCATTAACACAATCTGAAATTATAGATTATACCGCAGCCCCAATATTTATGATTGATAAAGAAAAAGGAGCTCACGAGTGGTTTATAGAATTTAAAGTTGAACCAAAAGATAAGGATCAATTTAACCGCATTTTTGACGTCGCTCTTCAGGAAATTAATAGTGATTATGAGGCAAAACGCAAAAACAACATGACTCTTAATCCACCCACTATACATTATGCTCGTACAAATCTTTTTTACGATTGGCTTAAGTCTAAAAATAAATTAGGAGGTCAACATAAAATACCCCGGTTAAGCAACACCAGAGAGTTTGTTGACGAACTCTTAACGCTAAACACTTCCTCCTATCATCATTAAGTTAATAGGCCATTACTTTTAACGAATATTAAAACACTTTAGCCAAAATATTATTTTACGTTCTAAACTTCTCCTAACTTGAACCTAACAAATCATAACTCACATCACGCTTACTTAAAGAAGATAGCAACTTTGACGCTAGCAGTAACATTACACTCTTTGTTACTGCTGGGCCAAAGTAAGTCTAAAAAAGGCGATCTGGCTTATACAATTCTACCAAACCCATCTCCCGAAATAAACCATACCGCTGAAGCCGATATTGCTTTTGAAACCGAGGAGCTTACCTTAAACACCGCTGCCTTTGAGTACGCCAGTTGTATTTTTCAAAATGAACTTATTGTAGTGTCAAAACGCAAAATAGGATCAGCCAGAAGCGGCGCCACCACCATACTAGATCAAAGTGATTTTAAGCTAATAGGATTTACAAAAAATGATAATAACTGGTCACAACCGCATATTTTAAAAGATGCATTTATGGGAACAGATAATCACGGGGGAATCACCTTTTCAAAAGATGAAACCCGCGTCTTTTTCACAAAAACTTCGCCCGAACGACCAAATAGTTATCAAATCTACACTGCAGAACGATCAAATAAATTTGCCAAATCCTGGCAAAATGAAAAATTAATTGTTCTTGCAGATAGCAAATACTCTATTGAAAATCCCTGGTTAAGTGCAGATGGTAAAAAACTATATTTCGCGAGTAATATGCCGGGTGGTTATGGTGGGTATGATATCTATGCTGTGACAGTTTTTAAAAATGGAATAGTAGGTAAACCTGAAAATCTAGGAGCTTTTATTAATAGTGAACATGATGAAAACTACCCAACATTAAACGTCAACAACACCAAGCTCTATTTTGCCTCAAACCGAAAAGAAAGTTATGGAGGTTTTGATTTGTTTCAATGTTATGTAAGCTCTGGAAACTATAGCAGAGCAAAAAATCTAGGCTCTAGTATAAATAGCACTTTTGATGAATTTGGCTTTATTACCACCTCAGAAACTACAGGGTATTTTAGCTCTAACAAGAATGCATTGAGCAAAAACCCAAATATTTATAGTTTTTCGGTGAAGCCGTAATAAATAGAACACATAAAAAAAGGGCTGTTACTCGAGTAACAGCCCTTTTTTATTTATAATCTAAAATTAAGAAACTGCTTTCAGTTTTTTTATCGTAGACTTTTCCAATTTAAATTCCGCATATTCTTTATCTACTTTAAAAGAAGATATATCTGAACTTGGCAGATCAAACATCGCATCTGTAAATATAGCTTCACATAAAGAGCGTAATCCCCGAGCACCTAATTTGTACTCAATTGCCTTCTCAACAATATAATTAAGGGCATCTGTTGTAATTTCAAATTCAATATCATCCATATGAAATAACTTTTCATATTGCTTGATAATTGCATTTTTAGGCTCTGTAAGAATTGCTCTAAGCGTTGCAGCATCAAGAGGATCCATATGTGTTAATACAGGTAACCTTCCTATAATTTCAGGTATTAGACCAAAGTCTTTAAGATCTTTAGGTATAATATATTTAAGTAGATTATCACGCTCTATTACATCGTCGCTCTTACTTGCGCTGAAACCTACAGCCTGCATATTAAGACGCTTACTAATTACACGGTCTATACCATCAAAGGCTCCACCTGCAATAAACAAAATATGCTCTGTATTAACCTCTATAAATTTTTGATCTGGATGCTTACGCCCCCCTTTTGGCGGCACATTTACCACGGTACCTTCCAGAAGTTTCAAAAGCGCCTGTTGCACACCCTCACCACTTACATCACGTGTGATTGAAGGATTATCTCCCTTACGAGCGATTTTATCAATCTCATCAATAAATACGATACCACGTTCTGCTTTTTCTAAATTATAATCTGCTGCCTGTAATAGTCGTGTTAAAATACTTTCTACGTCTTCACCTACATAACCTGCTTCAGTTAATACTGTTGCATCAACAATAGCTAAAGGTACATTGAGCATTCTTGCAATGGTCTTAGCCATTAACGTCTTACCGGTACCGGTCTGACCTACCATAACAATATTACTCTTCTGTATCTCAATATCATCATCAGAATCTGGTTGCAGCAGCCGCTTATAATGATTGTAAACCGCAACAGCCATCACCTTTTTTGTAAAGTCCTGACCTATGATATACTCATCAAGAAACTCTTTAATTTCTTTAGGTTTCTTTAATGTAAGATCGCTGTTTAATCCTTTTTTATTAGTGTCTTTTGCTTCTTCCAGAACGATTCCGTGAGCCTGTTCTATACATCTATCGCAAATATGCGCATCAAGTCCTGCAATAAGCAAACTTGTTTCCGGCTTTTTCCTGCCGCAAAAGGAACATTCTAATTCTTCTTTCGCCATAATTCTTCAATTCGATTTTTAAATAAGTATTTAAAAACCAGTATTAATTCACTTCAACTAGTACTAAACTAATGTTATTCTCTTGCAAGAATCTCATCAATCATTCCGTATTCAAGTGCTTTATCTGCTTTCATCCAGTAGTCACGATCGCTATCTTCATAGACTTTTTCGTAAGACTGCCCTGAGTGCTTAGCTATAATATTGTATAACTCTTTCTTAAGGGTTAGTATTTCTTTTGCTGTGATTTCTATATCACTGGCCTGACCCTGTGCCCCACCCATAGGCTGGTGAATCATAACTCGTGAGTGGGTTAATCCACTACGTTTACCTTTTGCGCCTGCACACAGTAAAACAGCTCCCATAGAGGCTGCCATTCCTGTACAAATTGTCGCTACATCTGGTTTTATAAATTGCATCGTATCATAAATACCAAGTCCTGCATAAACACTACCTCCCGGTGAGTTTATATAGATTTGAATATCTTTTGAAGCGTCTGTACTCTCTAAGAATAATAATTGTGCCTGTACAATGTTTGCCACCTGGTCGTTAATACCTGTACCTAAAAATATAATACGATCCATCATTAGACGTGAAAACACATCCATAGCAACCGCATTCATCTGGCGCTCTTCTATAATATTTGGGGTAAGCCCCACAGGATACATGCTGCTCATGATTTTATCATAATACATGCTGTTTATACCCTGATCCTTAACTGCGTATTTTTTAAATTCTTCTGAGTAATTCATAGTTATCTTTTCAAAGTTCTAGGTTCACTATAATCCTAAAATTAAATTTCATTAAAAAAGGTGCGAGTAACACCTTTATATCCTTAGTAAAAAAAAGCGTCTTAACCTTACAGTTAAAACGCCTAAATATACTATTTATATCAGAGAATTACTAGTTGTAAACTTCTTTCACAAATGCGTCAAAGGTCACTTCCTTCTCTTCTAGCTTCACATTTTCTTTGAAGAAATCAAGCAATTTCTTATTCATAAGCTGCTCAGAAAGACGCTTAACCTCATCCTGATTACTTAAAATACGTGCCGCAATACCTTCTAACTCTTCATCTGCCGGATCATTTTGACCAAACTGAGCCATCTGGGCTTTGATCATTTCTTTAGCATACGCTTTGATCTCTTCGAAGGTGATTTGCAATTTGTTTTCTGAAATAACTTTGCCTTCTATAAGCTGGTAACGCAATCCCTTTTCAGAACGTGCATATTCTTCTTCAGCTTGCTCAGCAGTAAGTTCTTTCTCTCCACTGCGCTGAATCCATTTTTTTAGAAATTCTGCCGGAAGATCAAATTTTGTATTTTCAATTAAAGCTTCGGTAACATCATTAAGCAATTGCTGATCGCTCTGTTGTTTAAATTGACCTTCTCCTTCTTCTTTAATTTTATCTTTTAATTCGGTTACGCTGTTAATTACACCAGGACCGTATAATTTATCAAAAAGCTCCTGATCTAAGTCTGCAGCTTCTCTGTGATTGATTTCTTCAATCTTAAAAGAAACTTCAAGGTTTTTCTCTGTAGCCTCTTCTTCAGATAAACCTAAGAATGTTCTGTAATCACCTGCTTCTTTAAATAGACCCTTAGTAGAAACGGTAACGACATCATCTACTTTTGCTCCTACAAAAGCTGAAGTATTAGCTTTACCCTTTAGTTTTTCTACTTCAAAAGTGGTTTTCTTATCAAAACCTTCTTCTTCGTTTACAAAACTACCTGAAACCTCATCTGTAGCAGCTACTTCCTGCTTACTGGTAAGTTTTCCGAATTGCTTCTGAATCGTTTTTATCTGATTATCAACCATTGCCTCATCAACAACAATTGTATAATTTTTAATAGCCTTTTTTGGCTTAAGATCAACTTCAAACTTAGGAGCTAAACCCAACTCAAATTCAAATGAATAATCATCAGAATCCCAATTTAAATCTCCTTGATCTTTAGGTAATGGATTGCCCAAAACATCAAGCTTCTCCTCTGTAAGATATTTCTGTAAGCTGTCTTGTAAAAGCTTATTTACTTCATCAACTAAAATCGCCTTACCATATTGCTTTTGAACAAGCCCCATAGGTACGTGACCTTTTCTAAATCCAGGAATGTTTGCAGACTTACGGTAATCTTTAAGTACCTTTTGTACTTTCTCGTTATAGTCTTCTTTAGCAATATCTATCTTCAATACTGCATTTAACTCATCAATATTCTCTCGTGTAATATTCATCTTCTAGTGGAATTTTCCTATAAAATTTGGAGTGCAAAAGTACATCTTTTTTGCATCCTTACAAAGTTTTAAGGCTTTGGCGTTCAGTTGACTTCTATTCTTCTTTAATTAACGCAAAAAGTAACGATTGAAAGAGCGACAAAAGAAGGCTGAAAATTAGCGCCCACCAAAATCCATCTACTGCAAAACCGCTCACAAAATAATCTGCAAGTAGTATAATAACCGCATTGATAACCAATAAAAAAATACCAAATGTTAACACGGTTATAGGCAATGTCAAAACCACGAGAATGGGTTTAACTATTAGTCGCAATAGTGCAATTACTACAGCCACGATTAGCGCAGTCATAAATGAAGTTACACTGGCACCCGGAAGTAAATACCCTAAAAAAATTACTGCAAGAGCGGTTAGAATTAATTTTACAAGAGTTTTCATAATATCTTAATATTTTACCCTAAAATAAAAAATCGCCGCTCATTAGAGCAGCGATTTCTTCAAAATTGCATTTTAAATAATTACAGTTTAGTTGCTTTGACTTACTGAAATTGTATTATAATCACCCACATTTACTGTAGGAATTGTTGAACCATAGGTTGCATTAATTGCCAGAATCGCCTGGTTGGCCAGATACGCATAACCTCTAGGAGTGGGATGTACACCATCTAAAGAAAAAGCACCACCTGTTGCAAATGTTGATGTTAAAGACCCTCCATCAAATGTAATACCCCCTGTCGCTAACTGGTTTAAAATTGCCTTAGCATCAACAAAAGCTAAACCATTAGCCTGAGCTAGAGCAGCAATTGTAGTATTATAAGATGCCTGTGCCGCAAATATTAATGCTTGTTCTGAAGGAGTTAGAACATATTGATCAGTTACAGGTGCGCCTACACCTATAACACTGTTAGGATCATTTTGATTTGCAAGAGTACCTAATATGCTTGAAGCAGTTAATACGAATAGATCATCTGGTGTTGCCTGTCTAAGCTTTGGTAAAAATGTGCCTGGAGCTGCAGGATTTGGTAAATTGGTAAGACTCTCGTCTAAGATAACAGCAGCATTTTGACCTTCAACAAAGTTTATTGTTCGTGCATCACGTTCTGCTGCAGTTATAGCTCCTCCTGATGCATAAAGTGCCATCCCGCCATTATATTGCGCATACGCCTGATTAACTCCAGCTGCCGTTGCAGCATCTAAAGGAATAGCATTATAAGGAACAGTTGTAAAATAAGGTATAGAAGTTACATCAGGAATATTAAACACTACTCCTCCTGTTGCTGTTGCAGTAAGTGCGTTTAACTCCTGAGAATAAACACTTGCAAATACCTGAGGATCTGTAATATCATTTGCCCCATAAGTAGAGGGATCTAAATTTCCTTTTTGATCTACACCTACTCCACCACTGGTTGCGTAACTAAGTATATCGTTATTTCCTATCCATAGCGAAAAGAAAGTAGGACTTTGAGCAGCAGCGTCTGCGATAATAGTTGCATTTGCACTTGAAGCAAAACGAACAAAATAAGGGTTTGAAGCTCCTGCAGCAACACCGGCAATATTACCATAACCTGGTGCTACTAAATGAAAGCTTTTAGCTCCAGGAACACCCATATTATTAAACGGTCCTGTAAGTACGTTTGAGATATCTGTAGTTGGTGATCCGCTTAGGCGTACAGGACCAGGATTACCGCTGGCACCTACCGATAATACAAAACGATTTTCAGTAATTTGATTACCTCCCGCTAATAACCCGCCAAGATTGTCATTTACCAGGGGCTGCTTAAATTCACCACCTCCGGCTAATGCAAACTGACCTGCAAGAATATTAGGAAAACTATTTTGTTGTCCTGTAAGATATAATGCTCCATCAGCATACCCTGATGTTAAAGAGTTACCTACAGAAACAAAATTTGAAAAGTCTGCAGAACCACTTGTATAAACCCCACCATCTTCGATAGGATTGTCTAACTCTGCCTCACACGCTGTTAATAACACGGCAGACAGCGCCATATATTTTATATAATTTCTCATCATTTCTATTTTTTACATTTTATATGTTAAACCAATCCCAGGAACAAATGCACTTGATTTATAAGTACCTCCAAAAGAAGAACCATCACTTACATAATCGTAGGATTCATCAATTTCTTTAAAACGCAGATATAAGAAAGATGCATCTATTGCAAAGCTATTAGAAACCTGATAAGAAAGTCCGGCAGTAAATCCGTTACCATCATTACGAGGAGTTTCTGGAGCAAAATAACCAGAACGCACTGGTGACTCATCAAAATAATAACCAGCTCTTAACGAGAATTTTTCGCTTGCTTCATACGCTACTCCAAATTTGTACAATGATGAATTTTTATAATTCCGTGGATTTATAGACTCGCGACCATTACCAAAAACAATATCAAGATCTTCATAAACATCCCAATAGGTACGAGTATAATCTACGTTGAACGCCCATTTTTCGCGCTCGTAAGTTGCACCAACTGTTAACTCTGCAGGAAGTGGCAGCGAAGCTGTGAAACTTGTATCACCATTAGCAGGCACTAAAGGAGAGTCTGGGAAGTTTGCAAATGTTGCAGTTCCTTCAGTAGATTCTAATATGATTTCTGAACGGTAATTTGCACCTAGCGTAAAGTTATCAGATACATTAAACATTGCTCCTACAGACCAGCCCCAGTTAGTAACACCAGAATCGTCAACGGTTATATTAGATCGGTTTCCTTCTAAATCTGTTAATGTTCTATCTGCATTTCTATTGAAGTTAACGCTACCGGTAACAAAGATAGGACCACCACCTACACTAAATTTATCACTAATTTTAAAGGAAACTAAAGGCTGAATGTATATTGCAGCAAGATCAATATTATTAACCAAGTGTGATCCCGCCCAGTCTGTAGGCCATTCTACCCCACTACCGTAAGGTGTATAAATTGCAAGACCTAAACTGAGTCTTTCATTTAACGCATACGAACCATATAAGTAAAAAGGAGTCCCTGCCGGGCTATCTGTACTAGAATATTGACCCGTACTTGTGTTTTGCCAGGCTACATCAGAAAAAACGCCAAAACCACCGGCTGAAACATTTATCTTATTTTCTAAATATACTAAACCTGCCGGATTGAAAAATGCAATCTCAGCACTGTTTACATAAGCCACACCCGTGTGACCCATCGCAAGAGCTCTTTGCCCTTGAAGTCCTACTCTATAGCCTCCCGCAAACGTTGTAGCGAAAGAGAACAAGAATAAAGACGTAAATAAAATTTTCTTCATGCTTTAAAGGGGTTTAAAAATTAAAATCTAAATTTTGAACGCTTAAAATTAGGAATCTTATAAATTTTAAGCAGGTTTATCACGATATTTATTATGTATGCATAATAAATATGAGAAAGCAATTTTATGAAAAATTCGGGAGTTGTAATAACTATTCTTAATAATTTATTAATCTTAACCGTATAAAATTTTCATTCTCAATTAAAAATTACAAAACGCCATTGAGAATAGGACTAAAATCAATCCTACTATTCGATAAAATAACAAATCATTGGCAAAAAATCGTTCTACGTATCTAGTCTTCCTAATTTAAAAATTTTAAGACTGCGTCGTAAAAATCTTCGGGATTTTCTGCGTGCAACCAGTGACCGGCATCTTTAATACCTATAATTTCAGCATTAGGAAAATGAGCGTGTATTAAATTCTCATCACTTTCGGTAATATAATTTGATTTCATTCCTTTTAAGAAAAGCGTATCACCTTCAAATATAGTTTGCGTAGGAAGTGCTTCACCTATTGCCTCTATTTCATTTACCAAAACCGGAAGATTTACACGTAAAGCAAGTGTTTTATCTTTTTGCCAGTATAAATTTTTCAATAAAAACTGGCGCGTACCCCAGTCTGAAATATAGGCCTCTAAAAAAGTATCTGCATCACCACGTGAAGATCTAGCTTCAGAACTAGCTGACAGTGCCTGTAAACCTTCGAGAATTTGTTGATGATGCTGTGGGTATTCTTTAGGACCTATATCTGCAATTATTAATTTATCTATTAGTTCTGGATAACGCATAGCAAACAACATGGCAGTTTTACCGCCCATAGAATGCCCTAAAAGAATAATTTTTGTCAACCCTTTATCATCACAGTATGCTTTTAAATCTTCCGCAAGCGCTTCATAATTAAAAACAGTACTGTGAAAGCTTCTGCCGTGATTGCGCTGGTCAACTAAATGCATCTCGTAACCCGAATCTGCAAATTGACCAGCTAGTGTTTTCCAATTATCTCCCATACCCAGAAAACCGTGTAGAATAACCAAAGCCTTACCTTCTCCAGAAATATTACTGTGTAAAATCATCTATGACAATGCTTTTAAATAGGATTTAATAGTTTGTTCTAAACCATTATAAAGCGCTTCAGCAATTAATGCATGCCCTATAGAAACCTCTAGTAAATCTGGTATACTATCTGCAAAAAACTGAATGTTATCTAATGATAAATCGTGTCCCGCATTTAAACCTAAATTTAAATCCTGAGCAAGTAAAGCGGCCTCAACATAAGGCTTAACCGCGCTTAACTGTCCGTTTTTAAATTGTGTCGCAAAATCTTCAGTATACAACTCTATACGGTCTGTACCTGTAAGCTTTGCTCCTTCAATCATTTTAGGAATAGGATCTACAAATATCGACGTTCGTATTCCGTTACGCCTAAATTCGTCTATAACTTCCTTCAGAAAAATCTTATTTTTTACAGTATCCCAACCGGCATTTGAGGTAATTGCATCTACAGAATCTGGCACAAGTGTTACCTGATCTGGACGCACCTCTAACACGAGGTTAATAAACTTTTCTACCGGGTTTCCTTCAATATTAAGTTCTGTCTTAACCACATTTTTTAAATCACGAGCATCCTGATACCGTATGTGTCGCTCGTCTGGCCGCGGGTGAATCGTAATACCCTGTGCGCCGAACCCTTCTATATCTTTGACGGTTTTAATAAGGTTAGGAACATCACCGCCTCTTGCGTTACGCAAAGTGGCTATCTTATTAACATTTACACTTAATTTTGTCATTTCAATAATTGTAACTTTGCTTGCAAAAATACGAAGTAGCACAGCCTAACACCTTACTTTTTTTTAATTAAATTGCATTTAGCCTAAGCTATGAAAATAACAGACTTCATAATAAAAGATATAGACCCTATAGATGAGCGCCTTCTTATGGGAGATGCGCAAGAACTCTTTAGCCAAACTACCTATTCACACGTACCTATTACTAGAGAAGGTGTTTACGTAGGATGCCTCAATGAAAATGATGTACATTGCCACGAGGCTGATGGGGTTATAGCAGACAATGCACATATGTATGAAATCTTTTTTGTGCGCACAGATACAAACTGGCTTAATGTTTTAGAAGCTTTTGCTCAAAATAACACGAATTTAATGCCTGTTCTTGATGAAACTACGAGAGCTTATCTTGGATATTATGAGCTGGCAGATGTGATGACCTATTTCAACAACACTCCTTTTTTAAATGAACCCGGAAGCATTCTTGTTATTGAACACGGTATTCACGATTATAGTTTTAGCGAAATAAGCCAAATTGTTGAAAGCAATGATGGTAAAGTATTAGGAGCTTTTATTTCAAAAATCAAAAACGAGGTTGCTCAAATATCAATCAAGATAGGAGGCAATACTAGTTTTAATACCATTCTTCAAGCATTTAGACGCTATGGCTATGTGGTAATTTCAGAACATCAGGAAGATGCCTTTATAAAAGATTTGAGGGAACGCTCTCAATACCTTGAAAAGTACCTAAACATATAAGTTTAAACTTGCCCCATATGAAAGTAGGTATCTACGGTCAATTTTACCACGAGAATTCAGGACATTATGTACAACAGTTACTCGATCTGCTAGATCAGAAAGGTGTCGAAGTTATTATTGAAGAAAACTTTTTGCGTCTTATTCACGAGAATGACGACATTAATAAAACATATTCACACTTTAGCACTTTTGAAGAGCTAGATACAAGCTACGATTTGTTTTTTAGCATAGGTGGTGATGGTACTATACTGCAAACCGTTACCTATGTGCGCGATTTAAACATACCTATAGTAGGTATTAATACAGGACGATTAGGATTTCTAGCTACTGTTCAAAAAGAAAAACTGGTAAGTTCTGTTGAAGAAATACTGAAAAATAACTATAGTATTTCTGAACGCTCGCTAATAGCGATCAAAACTGCCAGCCCTAATGAAAACTTTGAAGAGTTAAACTTTGCTCTAAACGAAGTAACCGTAAGCCGAAAGAACTCAACATCTATGATTTCTGTAGACACTTATCTAAACGGAGAGAAATTAACAAATTACTGGGCAGACGGTTTAATCATTTCTACACCTACAGGTTCTACAGGTTATTCTTTAAGTTGCGGTGGGCCGGTTATTACCCCTATGACTTCTAGTTTTATCATAACACCTATAGCACCACACAATTTAAATGCAAGACCCATTGTAGTTCCTGACGAAACCGAGATAAAATTAATAGTAAGTGGTAGAGAACACGAGCACCTTGTATCGTTAGATTCGAGAATAGCCACACTCCCTATTGAAACAGAAATCACACTTACCAAAGCACCATTCAAAATTAAGCTGGTACTTCTAGAAGAAGACACGTTCTTAACCACCCTCAGAAAAAAACTACTTTGGGGTGAAGACAAGCGCAACTAGGCAATAAAAACGCTCTTATCTTGTTTACCAAAAGACTACAGAATCATTTTGAGTCTGCGTAAACAATATTGCTATATTTGCAAACTTTTAAAACCTATGCGGTATTTATCAATTTTACTAATTGCTTTGCTCTGTCACCTAGCTGTTGAGGCCCAGACCTATGAAATAGGTTTGTATGGCGGGGGTACTAATTTTATAGGTGATGTAGGAAAATCAAATTACATAGCTCCTAACGCCCCTTTCATAGGTGGTATTGCAAAATGGAATCGTAGTCCGCGTCACGCATTTAGAGCCAGTGTCGTGGTTGCAAATTTAGAAGCTGCAGATAGCGATAGTGATGACGCAAGAAGGCAACAGCGCGATTATGAATTTAACTCTACATTTATTGAAGCTTCTTTAGGTATAGAATACACGTTCTGGGAGTTTGATATGCATAAAAGTTTCAGTAAACCTGCTACTCCTTATTTATATAGCGGTTTTACTTACTTTTACCACGACAATTTTGCCTTAGACCCAGATCAAAATGCACTGGTTAATATAGGTTCTGAAGGAAATATTGCAATCCCAATGGTTATCGGGTTTAAGGCATTAGTGACAACATCTATAGTAGTTGCTGCAGAAGTAGGAGCGCGCTATACCTTTACAGATAATTTAGATGGAAGCTATCCCGGTGATGGTGATAACATTAATTATTTTGGTAACATAAATAATAAAGATTGGTATATGTTTACAGGTTTTACAGTAACCTATACCTTTGGAAGGCAGCCGTGTTATTGCGGCTTTTAAGTATATATAATGGATTTTTTAGACGAAATAAATCACGATAAACTACCCCAACACATCGCTGTGATTATGGATGGTAATGGTCGTTGGGCTAAAAACCAGGGATTATTACGTGTTAAAGGTCACCAGAAAGGCACAAAGGCGGTTAAAGAAACCATTGAGGCTTGTGCAGAACTTGGTGTTCCTTGCGTAACACTCTATGCTTTCTCAACAGAAAACTGGAATCGTCCAAAACTCGAAGTAGACACCTTGATGAAGCTTTTAGTTTCCTCCTTAAAGAAGGAAATTAAAACACTTCAGGACAACAACATATCTCTTCACGCAATAGGAAATTTATCTAGTTTACCTGATAAAGCTCAACGTGAATTAACCGAGGTTATAGAAAAAACTAAAAATAATTCAAGATTACGATTAACGCTTGCACTCAGCTATGGCTCTAGGGAGGAACTCATAAAAACAGTGCAGGAAATAAGTCTTAAAGTTAAAAATAACCTAATTTCGCCACATTTAATAAATGAGGCAGTCATTAAGGAACATTTGTACACTCATGATTTGCCTGATGTTGATTTACTTATACGCACCAGCGGTGAACAACGCATAAGTAATTTTTTATTATGGCAGATAGCCTACGCCGAGCTCTATTTTACACCAGTGCTCTGGCCAGATTTCACAAGAAAACATCTGTACGAAGCAATTTATAATTATCAGAAAAGAGAACGACGATTTGGAAAGACGAGTGAGCAAATTAATTAAGCAGATGGCTAAACAAACAGGGTTAATTTTGGCCTTCTTATTAAGTTGTATAAGTTTTACAACAGCAACAGCACAAAACGATTTACCGGTTTCTAATGGTAAGCAATACGAGATAGGGGTTATCTCTGTTGTAGGTGCAAAACAGTATAACGAGCAAACCGTTATTGCCTTTACGCGTCTCAAAAGCGGAGACCTTGTATATCTTCCCGGCGATCGTATTAGTAATGTCATTAAAAAACTATGGGATTTAGATCTTTTTAGTGATATAAATCTATATGCCACTATTAATGGTGATAAAGTAGATCTCAAATTTGAGATTGAAGAAGTTCCCGAGCTTAATAAGGTTACAATAACCGGTATTAAAGAGAAGAAAACAAAAGACATTATAAAAGATAATGATCTTAATAAAGGAACAAAGGTTACTGAAAACTTAATAACTAAAACCAAGTATTATATTGAAAATAAATATAAGAAAGAGGGATATTTAAATTCTAAAGTAACCATACTAACAAGACCTACTAAAGATACTACAGAGTCACAGCGTGTAGATATGTTAGTTAACGTAGAGCTTAGTGACCGTGTTAAAATCGAAGACATTGAATTTATAGGAAACGAGGAGCTTTCTGATGCTAAACTGCGTAAGCAGATGAAAAACACGAAGCAGAAAAACCTTATACGTTTCTGGAAACGTTCAAAATATATTTCTGAAAACTACGACGAGGACAAAGTTGCAATTGTTGATAAATACAAAGAAAACGGGTTCAGAGATGCACGTATTGTTACAGATACTCTAATTCACAGTGGCGAAGATTTAATCACATTGAAAATAAGTCTTGAAGAAGGTGACAAATATTACATAGGAGACATTGATTTCTTAGGAAATACTGTGTATTCAGATCGTGAACTTGCCCGCCAGTTGGGTCTTGAGAAAGGTGATGTTTACAATGGTGTTTTACTTAAGGAGCGTATCGCAAAAGACGGCGATCCTAATGCAGATGACCTTTCTAATTTGTATAAAAACAGCGGATATTTATTTTCTTCTATTAACCCAGTTGAAGTAAATGTAGAAAACGATACTATAGATTTTGAAATACGTATTACAGAAGGTAAGCTCGCTTATTTTGACCGTATTACAATCACAGGAAATGACAAGACTAAAGATCGTGTTATCTACCGTAATTTACGTACCAGACCTGGTCAACGCTATAGCCAAGCAGCCGTTTTACAAACAACCAGAGAATTAGGCCAGACCGGTTTCTTTGATCCTGAGCAATTAAATCCTCAGTTTTTAAATGCAAACCCTTACGACGGCACTATTGATATTAACTACGCTTTAGTTGAGCAAGGAGCCAGCCAGATAGAACTACAAGGTGGTTATGGTGGTGGTGGTTTTGTAGGTACCTTAGGTCTTTCTTTCAATAACTTTTCTATTCAGAATTTATTTAATAAAGATGCCTACCAACCTTTACCTATGGGTGATGGTCAGAAATTTAGTTTAAGAGCTCAGGCCAGTACTTTCTATCAAACTTATAGCGCTTCACTTGTTGAACCGTGGTTAGGTGGCAAAAAACCGGTACAATTACAACTAAGCTTTTCGCACAGTATACAGTATCGTTATAACTTTAATGGTGGTAATAATGCACGACCAGATAAAGACAGTAGATTCTTAATTACCGGTGGTTCTATAGGGCTTGCTAAGCGTCTTGAGGTTCCTGATAACTACTTTACGATTTCACATGCTATAAGCTTTCAACATTTTGATTTAAGAAATTATAATGTAGGTCTATTTACCTTTGGTAATGGCTCTTCAGAAAATTTAGCATATACAATAGGAATTTCTAGAAATGAAGGTGATGTTAACCCTATTTTCCCACGTACAGGATCTAAATTTAATTTAACTGCAAAATTAACACCTCCTTACTCGCTTTGGAATGGAACAGATTACAAAGAATTAGCCGACACCCGTGCTTCTTTAGATCCTGTTGCAGATCAAACTGAAATATCACAAATTGACCAAGAGCGTTTTAACTGGTTAGAGTACTATAAAATTAAGTTTGAAGGACAATGGTTTACTTCTTTGGTAGGTAAATTAGTATTAAGTTCTAAAGTTGAATTTGGTTTCTTAGGAGCCTATAATAACGACAGAGGCATTCCTCCTTTTGACCGCTTTTTCTTAGGTGGTGATGGTCTTGGCGGTTTTGCTCTTGATGGTAGAGAAGTAATTAGATTACGAGGATATCCTAATCAATCTGTACTTCCTCAGGACCGTGTAGATAATTCTAGCCTGGATGCAAGTGATGGTGCTACCGTTTTTAATAAATTTGAATTTGAATTGCGTTACCCGATAACTTTAAAACCTTCAGCATCTATTTATGCTTTAGTGTTTGGAGAAGCAGGATCATCTTTTGATAATTTTAAAGATTACAATCCGTTTTTAATGAATAGATCTGCCGGTGCCGGTGTACGTATTTATATGCCAGCGTTTGGTCTTCTAGGTATTGATTTCGGTTATGGGTTTGATCCTATACCAGGAACAGTAGGTGGCCCTAACGGATGGGAAACTCACTTTATAATTGGTCAACAATTTTAATTTGGCACGATATTTTCTAATATACTCTTAACTATGAGAAACAACGTTATTTTACTAAGCTTAACCGTATTATTTACGGGATTCTTGGCAGAAGCACAACGTAGTATTCGCATAGGTTATGTTGATATGAATTACATTCTAGAGAATGTTCCTGAATATCAAGAAGCTCAAAACCAATTAGATTCTAAAGTCGCAGGATGGAAAGATGAAATTGAAAAACGCAATAAGGAAATTGATTTAATGAAGACGGCTTTAGAAAATGAGCGTGTTCTATTAACACAAGAACTTATAAAAGAACGGGAAGAAGAAATACGTTTTCTTCAGAACGAAATTTTAGAATATCAGCAAAAGAGATTTGGGCCCCAAGGTGACTTAATGAAACAACGTAGTGTTTTAGTTGAACCTATACAGGATCAGGTTTTTAATGCGGTTCAGGAAATTTCTGCTAATAGACAGTATGATTTTGTTTTTGATAAATCTGCAGATTTAGTAATGTTGTATGCAGATAAACGTAACGACATTAGTGATCAGGTCTTATTAAGTATAAAACGTTCTTCAAAACGCAGTCAGGTAAATTCTAAAGCAGACAGAGAGCAATTAGCACGTGATGAGTCTTTAGATCTAGAGGAAGTGAGAGAGCGTGAAGCAAGAGAAGCAGAAGATGCTGCAAAGTTATCTGAACGCGAACGCATAATTGAAGAACGAAGAGCACTACGTGATTCTGTACAGGCAGCAAAACAAAAAGAATTTGACAATCGCCGCCAGCAGTTATTAGACGAGCGTCAACGTAAAAAAGATTCTATTAGAGATGCCAGAAGCGGTACCAGAAATGCAGGTAACCCGCCGGGATTACCTCCTAATGGAGTTAAAAGTGCAGACGGATTAACCCCTGAGCAACGCAGACAGCAAATTTTAGAAGAAAGACAACGCAGAAAAGATTCAATATTAGCATCTAGAAAAAAAATTAAAGACTCAATTAATTAAAAATAATACCTTGCCATTAGGTTTAATAATGGCCCCTCAAAACTTAAATAATTAAACACTTAATATCACTTAAAATGAAACACGTTAAAACCCTAGTTGTAGCCATAGCTTTAATTTTAGGAACAACAGGATTTATGCAGGCTCAAGATCTTAAAGTTGCTCATATTGCTACTCAAGAATTGTTAACTTCAATGCCACAGTACAAACAAGCACAAGCAGATTTAGAGAAATTACAAAGCTCGTATGATGCCGAAATGACAAACATGGCTAATGAGCTAAAGAAAACAATGGAGCGTTACGGAAATGAAGCTACAAGCCAAACTGACGAAACTAATTTACAGCGTCAGGCTGAGGTAGAGCAAACTCGTAACAAGATTATGGAGTACCGCCAAAACGCACTTAGAGATCTTCAGAAAAAAGAATCTGAAGCTTTACAACCTATAGTTGAAAAAGCTCGTTTAGCTATTCAAAAAGTAGCGCGTGCTAAAGGTTATAAGTATGTTTTAGATAGCACAACCGGTACCGGTCTTATCTTAGCAGACGGTTATGATCTTATGGCAGATGTTAAAAAAGATTTAGGTATCTAATACCTTCAAACTATTAATGAACTGCCCTATCGATTAATTTCGGTAGGGCAGTTTTTTTTTATTTTTGAGCTATGAGAAACAAAGAAGCAATAGGTGTATTTGATAGCGGTGTAGGTGGCACCTCTATCTGGAAAGAAATTATTAGGATGCTTCCTAATGAAGATACAATCTATCTGGCAGATATTGCAAACGCCCCTTATGGAGAAAAATCACCAGAACATATTATTGATTTATCAATAAAGAACACACAGAGACTCATTTCTCTCAATTGCAAACTAATTGTTGTTGCCTGTAATACTGCCACGACTAATGCCATAGATTTTCTTCGAAATAATTATGACATCCCATTTATAGGAATAGAGCCAGCTATAAAGCCGGCTGCACTTGCTTCAAAAAGTAAATCTATAGGTATATTAGCAACTAAAGGAACGCTCAGCAGCTCCTTGTTCCACCGAACATCAGAATTGTATGCAAGTGAGCTTAATGTTATTGAAGTGGTAGGAAAAGGGCTTGTAGAGCTAATTGAAGCAGATAAAATAGAATCTACAGAAATGTACAAACTACTCGAAGATTATCTTCAGCCTATGATTAATCAAAATATAGATTACCTGGTTTTAGGATGTAGTCACTACCCCTACTTAATACCTGTTTTACGTAAAATTTTACCTCAGGATGTAACAATAATAGATTCTGGGCAAGCCGTCGCTTTGCAGACAAAAAATATTCTAACAAAAAACAACCTTTTAAATACCCGTGAACTTTTAGGAAATCATATTTTGTATAGCAATGCGAATATTGAAGTATTACAAAAGCTCACAGATACTGAAAAAGAAATAAATAAGGAAGTTGCTTTCTTAGACTTTTAATTTATTGCGGGGCAATTACACTCATACTGTTCCCGCCTCTTTCCGAAGTCATAACCTAGCGTAATCTGGTGAAACCCATTTGAAATTACAATATCATTTTGTTGATATGAATAGGTATATGCTACTAAAAAGTTTCCGTAAGTAACCCCTAAAAATGGACTCAAATATTGTGATTTTTGATTAGATATAGATCCATCTCCGTTACGATATTGAGCACCATCAAGATTTCTTCTGTAAGACAAGCCGCCCCAAAGTTTCCCCCAATCAAATTTATGATACACTTTGCCATTTATATCTAGAGAAACTTCTTTAGTCTCGTCTGTAGCCTGTAACATTAAAGAAGGCTCATAGCTCCACGGGCTATCAAATTTACCAAACACATAACCTGCAGAAGCCAGATAACGACGCTGGTTTCTAGACTCTAACTCTGGTGTAAATATGGCTCTGTTTCTGGGGAGAATATTTTTGACTGTAGCGTGTGCATAAAAATCAAGAAAGTAATAGGACATCCCAAGATCTACATTAAAGTAATTATCAGTTTGGCTACCACCGGTAATTACAGGATCAAAATCAGTTTGATCAAAGGAGCTTTCATCTAAGGTATTTTGTAGCAATCCTACACTCAGCCCAAAAGATAATTGATTGAGATCTATATAATTTCTAGATAATAATAAATGATAGGCAAAAGTTGTATATACTCCACGTTGCGAATAATTACCATTCTCATCAGAAAACAAAATAGCTCCAAGACCCACTTTATCTCCTATCCTACCATTTACGGCTGCTGTATATAAATTAGGGGCATCTTCTATATCAAACCATTGCTGGCGCGCAGTTAATCGAACCTGATTAGAATTAGCAGCGCCCGCCATTGAAGGATGCAACAAATACAGGTTATCTGTCAAATAATCCCAATATACCGGTATGCCTTCTTGTGCCTGAATAAATTGACCAAAAATCAAAAAAAATAGTACTATAAATCTCTTCAAAATAACAATATGGATTTTAGGTCATTAACACACAGGGTGCAAGATGTAAATCTAATTAATTTATTAGGTAGATTGCGTTTAAGAGTTCTAAAAATAAATTATAAGAGTTCTAAATTAGCTAAATTTGCATCAAAATTATAATATGAGCACTTTTAGCATCTCTATAGAATCTACATCAAATCCTGCGATAAAAAAATTTCAGGCAAGTTCATTTCTTGTTAATCACAACAGCTACGAATTTAAAAATATTGATGAGGCCAAAAATTCACCTTTGGCACAGCAACTCTTTTATCTTCCCTTTGTGAAAACGGTTTATATTTCACAAAATTTCATCGCTATAGAAAAGTTTAGCATTGTTGATTGGATAGACGTTCAAAATGAACTCTCTCAGCAAATTGAAGACTTTCTTAATGACAACGGAATTGTTATTATTGAGGATGCTGCTTCAGCTAAAAAAATACCGGTTACCGTTTATGCAGAAAGTACACCTAATCCTGCTGCACTTAAATTTGTAACTAATAAAAAATTAGTTACAGAGACTCTTGAATTTAAAAATATTGATGAGGCTAAAAATGCACCTTTAGCTGTTGCACTTTTTAGTTTTCCGTTTGTAAAGGAAGTTTTTATGGATTCTAACTATGTTAGTATTCATAAATACGAGGTTGCAGATTGGGATAATGTTTTTCAGGAAGTAAGAGAGTTTATCAAAAACTATATTGAAGACGGAAAAGAAATCTTATCAGAAAACTTTAAAAAGACGCCTCAACTTGTTGAACAGGAAAAAGAAGCCCAGTTTGAACATTTAGACGATATTTCTAAAGAGATAGCCAATATTATTGAAGAATACGTAAAACCTGCAGTAGCAAGTGATGGTGGAAATATTCTCTTCAAAAATTACGATCCGGAGACTAAAAATGTAAAAGTTGTATTACAGGGAGCTTGTAGTGGCTGTCCTTCCTCAACATTTACATTAAAAAATGGAATTGAAAATATGTTAAAAGAAATGCTGAAGGGTAAAATCAACAGTGTTGAAGCCATAAACGGATAATTACTAATAGATTAGTTAAAATATAGCTGAAAAATTGAGCATAATATTGTAAATTCAACAGAAATCACAATAATTAATAAAATCAACGATTATGGCAATTTTAAAAGTTATAGAATTATTAGCTAGTTCAAATAAAAGCTGGGAGCAAGCAACAGCAAATGCTGTTAAAGAAGCTTCAAAAACAATTAAAAACATACGCTCGGTTTATGTAAACGAGCAAAGTGCAGTTGTTACCGGCGATACAGTTTCAGAATTTAGAGTAAACGTAAAGATTACTTTTGAGGTAAAATAAAAATTCAAATCAAGTATTATGAAGTCCTGTTTCCATTTTTGGTTACAGGATTTTTATTTTATATAATAATCTATTAGCTCAAAAAATATTTTGAATTAGAATTATGTTAGCATTTTAACAATTAACGATATTTAAACACTTGTATTTTTTTTATATCTGCGCTATACAAGACCTTTGCTTCAAAATAAAGTTATTTATGGAATTGAATACCCAATATTACGAGGACTACATTAAAAAATTTGGAGATAAGATTATCGATTTTCTTCCTAGCCTAATAGCAGCAGTGTTAATGCTGGTAATAGGTTTTTATATCATCAAATTCATAAACCGTCTTGTAAAAAAGTTTTTTGACAAAAAAGATTACGACTTAACATTAGAAAAATTTATAGCAGATCTAATAAACTGGACACTTAAAATACTCTTATTTGTTTTAGTTGTCACTCAACTTGGGGTAGAATCTGCATCCCTCGTTGCTGTTATAGGTGCTGCCGGTTTAGCAATAGGTTTAGCATTACAGGGATCTTTAGCAAATTTTGCAGGTGGAGTACTTATTTTACTATTAAGACCATTTAAAGTAGGTGATTGGATTTCTGCACAGGGAATTGACGGTACAGTAAAAGAAATTTCAATTTTCAATACACGATTAATTACTTTCGGAAATCAAGAAGCTGTGATTCCTAACGGCAAACTTTCTAACGATAATATAATTAATTTTTCATCTCAAGGAATTCGTCGTAATGCACAGACCTGGGGAATTTCTTATGATAGTGATATCAAATTAGCAAAAGATATTTTGCTAAAATTAGTGAATGAGCAAGAGACTGTTTTACACGATCCACATCCTGAGCCAATGATCGTAGTTACCGAATTAGCAGATAGCTCTGTAAATCTATCGCTACGTTTTTGGGCTACAAACGATGATTACTGGGCACTGCACTGGTATGTTTTAGAGGAAGGAAAAAGAAGATTAGAAGAACAAGGTATTGTTATACCATTCCCACAACGTGATGTACACGTATTTAATGAGAGTGGTGCTTCTTTTAGTGCAAAATAATAAAACCTATTTTTTAGGCTTATTTATCTGAAAATCTTTAAGATAAAATGGTTCAAAATAAGCGACATCTTCGATGTCGCTTATTTTGTATTTAGCATCTGCTAATAATGCCATTTCCCTTGCAGATGGTAGTGCTTCTAAAACAAAGTTTCCATTTGGATGCTTGTTAATACGTTGTAGCTTTTCTGCACCGTCACCAATAAATACGGTCTTCCCCGCATTTAAAAAATCATTAAACGAATGCTCATCTATTATTTGTGCTTCGATACCACGCAATTCATTAAAATCTGCATCATAAATAGCGCTATAGACCTCCATTCTACGTGCATCTAAAAGTGGTATAATATATTTAGCATCACTAACTCTTGCTTGCATTGCAAGAGCTTTGAGCGTATTTGTAGCAATTAAAGGGATGTCAAGTGCAAATGATAAGCCCTTAGCACTACTTACTCCTATACGCAGACCTGTATAGGAACCAGGACCTTTACTCACCGCAATAGCGTCTAATGCACTTTGAGCTACGCCAGCCTTTTCAAAAACTTCTTGAATATAAATATGCAATCGCTCAGCATGGGAGTAATTGAGCCCCATGTCTTCCTTAAGTGCTATAACTGCTCCGTTATTAGCTAATGCGACCGAACAATTTGTTGTAGTAGTTTCTATACAAAGTATAAGTGCCATAAATCTAGTCTTCTTTCGAAGCCCCAAATTTAGCATCTTTTTTCACCTCAACAAGATCACCTTCTTTAAGTAATTTTGTAACTGTATTATAAGGCCCCACAATAACCTCATCACCCGGCTCTAACCCTGATGTCACAACAATATTTGAATCGTCCTGAATACCGGTTTTTATGCGTTTAACACTGGCTTTGTCTCCATTCTTTACAAATACTGCTTCATATTGATTATCTCCAAAAGCAGAAGTAGTCGTATCATTTTTAATTACAATTGCACTTATAGGCACTGCAATAGCATCTTTAACGCTATTTGTTATAATATCTACAGTAGCCGTCATACCGGGTCTAAATGGTGAGTATGCTTCCGGTTTACCTTCAATCAAATCTTTATAAGAAGATTCTAGGATACGTACTTTTACTTTAAAATTTGTTACCTGATCTGCTGTAAGATTGCTTTCGGCTGAATTTGCAATCTCAGTTACCTGCCCCTTAAAAGGTTTCTTCAAGTACGCATCTACCTCAACACGGGTAGAATCGCCTATATTAATTTTAACGATATCATTTTCATTTACATCAACTTCAACCTCCATATTGCCAAGATCTGCAACCCGCATAATCTCTGTACCGGCCATTTGTTGCGTACCTACAACGCGCTCTCCTAATTCTACATCAAGACTAGATATAGTGCCACTAATAGGCGCATAAATTGTAGTTCTAGATAAATTATCGCGGGATTGATTTACGTTTGCAGCAGCACTTTGCACACTGTAGTAAGAAGACTTAACATTAGCCTGGGCAACCTCATAATCTGAGATAGACTGGTCCCAAGCAGATTTTGAAATCACACCTTTTTCAAATAATGATTTGTTACGCTCATAGTTTGCTTTTGCATTTTTAAGTGTTGCCTCTGCCTGTGACAAACCGGCTTTAATATTTTGTAAAGAAGCTTGTGCCTGAGTTAATGCAGATTGAATTAAATCTGGATTTATACGCACCAAAAGGTCTCCTTTTTCAACCTGTTGCCCTTCAACAACGGGAAGTTCTATTATTTCTCCCGAAACTTCAGATGAAATTTTAACTTCTACTTCAGGCTGAATTTTTCCGGTAGCGGCAACCGTTTCAATCACATTCATGCGATCTATTTTTTGAGTTTCTACAGCTTTAAACTCACCAGTTTTGCCGAACCATCCCGCTTTTTTACCTCCTATAAGGGCTAAAATAAGTACTACAGCAACACCAAATATAATTAGGATCGTCTTTTTTTTCATCTTGCGTATTTATATAAATCTATTATTGGAAACAGAACTTAAAATCAATTAAAATTTTAGTTGGTCTGCAGGCACACCAAAGTACAATTCGAGCACTTTTATTTTAAATATATAATCGTACTTAGCACGATTTAAATCTATTTGAGCATTGTCATACCGTTGTTTTGACTGGCTAAAGTCAAATGCATTGATTAAACCTACATCATAACGATCTTTCCCGTAAGAATAAGCAAGCTCCTGAGATTCTGCAGCTTTTTGTGCAGCCTCATACGATTTTAAAGCCCCTTGAGCATCTAAATAAGCCTGATAAACATTGGACTCTAAATCAAGTTTTGTTTGCTCCAGGTTTATCGCTGCTCGGTCTGCAGTTATCTTACTTCTTTTCACATTATTACGCGCCTGAAACCCGTTGAGAATAGGCACATTTAATTGAAGTCCGTAAGAAATACCGTCATTAATGTATAACTGATCCTGAAAAGAATTAAATATATCTTGCTCAGAATATCGCGTACTATACCCAAAGAATGCTGATATTGTGGGAAGTTGAGCCCCTTTTGCTATTTGAACATCTTTCTCTGCAATCTCTAGATTAGTTTGCGCAATTTTAACTTCATTTCGCTCTTCTTTAGCAGCCTCTATAATTTTCTCTGGAGCTAACAAAAGCATTTCCTCGCCGTAAATCGCATAATCACCTTCGGCAATATCAAATGATTTGTAATCACGTATTAAAAGGGTTTGAGCTAGACTTATAAGCGAAATCTGTACTGCATTTTCTGCAGCTACAATACTTTGAATTTCAGTAGCATTTTGAGCCTGCACTTCTAATAAATCACCACGAGGTGAAACACCACCATCTACGAGATCCTGTGTTTGTTGAAGTTGTTGCTGGGTAACCTCATTTTGAGATTTTAATACTTTTAAATTTTCTTTATTTAAAATCACCTGTAAATAACCATTTGCAACAACAAGCGCAATGTCATCCTGCAATTTTTCTAGTCCGTATTGAGCTGACAACGCAGTTAATTTAGCACGTTGTACTTGCTTAAAGTTACGCAAACCGTCAAATAGGGTGTAACCGGTATTAATACCACCACTTGCAGATAAAAACTGAGTTGTTGTTACCAGGTTACTGGTAGGGTCAATGTTTAGACCCGTGTTTTTAGAAACACTCGCATTAGCATTTAAAGAAGGTAAAAAATTACCTATAGCATCAGACTTATCTATAGCGGCTGATTCTTTATCAAGTTCTGCCTGACGTATTTGTATATTTTCTTCTAATGCACGCTGTATGCATTCCTGCAGCGTCCATTTTTGTTGCGCCATCCCGGAAAACGCAGAAAAAACTATAAAAACAAAGAGTAATATATTTTTCATAATTGTAATTCTGTTTAATAAGTAGTCTTAATCATTGAAGTGTTACACCTAAGTTGTTTTTTTTAATCTAAAAACTTGCAGCAGGCTTAATAGCATTCCACACTTTAATCTTATCTGTCATTTGAATTCCAGATTTGATTTCGACATAGATACCATCGCTAACGCCCAGAGTTACCTCGCGACGTTCAAATTTCTGATCACCTACCTCAACTTCAACATAAGGCGCCTGTGTTTTAGAATCGTATTGTACCAGCGCTTCTTTTATGGCAAGTACTTCATCTGCTCGTTCTAAAATAATAGATGCGTTAGCACTTAACCCTGCACGTATAAATGTGGTATCTGTTTTAGTAAGTGTTCCTTTTATTTCAAATTGAATTGCTCCGTTCTCGGCAACACCCTTTGGCGCGATATAATCTAGAGTAGCATCAAATTTTTTGTTCTCAATAGCACCTACCGTAATTTCTAACGGAAGGTTTTCAGTAATTTTACCCACTTCACTTTCATCAACTTTACCTTCAAAAATCATATTATTGACATCTGCGATTGATGCTATGGTAGTTCCGTCATTAAAATTATTTGCTTCAATAACCTGATTGCCCGCTTTAACAGGAACTTCTAAAACCATCCCCGTGATTGTTGCTTTAACAGATGTTGTCGCGTCACTACCTAATCCTGCAGTTGTACCGGTTCTAATAATGTCATAGTTCTGTCGTGCAGAATTTAAATTTACCTGCTGCTGTCTCCATTCCTGAACTGCCTGGTTGTATTCACGCTGACTAATATCAAAATCATTTGCTGAAATAACCCCACGATCAAATAGAGATTTTTGTCTGCTGTAGATGTTTTTCTGGTTTTCATAAGCCAGTTTTGAAGTCTCTAATTGGTTGCGCGCTCCCTGAATTGTATTCTTAGCGCCTACAAGTGACGATGCATTAGGCACCACATCTATCTTCGCTATAAGATCACCTTCTTTTACAATTTGACCGGCGACAACATAAATCTCACCTATGATTCCCGAAATGTTAGGCTTTATCAAGATCTCTTCCTTAGGCACGATACTTCCCGTTGCAACCGTTTTTTTAACAATGGTTTGTTTAGACGGCGACTCTGTCTCGTAAACAATAGGATCTTCCTGATTCTTTTGGTAGAAATAGTATAAAGATCCTACAAAGACAATGGCTATCAACGAGAGGATTATAATAGTAACTGATTTTTTCATATGATTAACGTTCGTTTTTGATGATTTTTATTCGTTACGCAAAGCGTCAATAGGTTTAACTTTTATGGCATTTTGAGCCGGTATAAAACCAGCCAATAACCCTGAAAACACAAGGATAAATAAGGCGATTATAACTGTCCCAAGATCTACACTGGGATTAGAAAACATTTCTACAGGGCCATTAGCATCTAGTACCTTGTTTACCAAATAAATTACGCCGGCTCCCAGAGAAATGCCTACCATACCAGAGATTATAGTAAGAAAAACAGATTCCATTAATATTTGACCCCGTATAGACCATGGGCTGGCTCCTAATGCTCTGCGTATTCCTATTTCTTTGGTGCGCTCTTTGACTACAATTAGCATAATGTTACTTATGCCTATAATTCCCGATAGTAAAACCAAAATCCCGACGAAGTAGGCAACTATTTTTAAAGCAATAAAAAGACCATCTACTTTCTGATATTGCTCGTATAAATCAAAATTACCTATAGCTCTATCATCTTCAGGATGTATACTGTGTCTGTTTTTAATAATCTCAAATATTTCAGATTTCAACGCCGTGATAGAATAACCATCTTTAGCAGTTACAGCCATCCAACCTACGGTATCTCCCATATTAAATGCTTGAGAAAACGCGGTAAAAGGTACATAGATTTGCTTCTCATCTTCTTCTGCATTTCCGTTGCTAGAAACCATAGAATAAGTTCCTACAACCATAAAGTTTACACCGTTTACTTTAATATAGGTTCCTATAAAATCTTCTCCTTTATCATATAGCGCGTTACGTACTCCCTCTCCTATTACTGCTACCTTACGGTTTGCCTTTATATCGCTGTAGTTGACAAAGCGGCCGGCAGTAATATTCATAGGCTGCTGCTCAATATATTCTGGGTAATCACCATATACATTAAAAGCACCGGTATTAATACCACGTGTTACATTATTTGCTCCGCCAAAACCACCCAATTGATTACGAGGCGAGACAAAGCGCAATTGCGGTATGTTTTCTTTCATTGCAGTAACATCTCCCAGATTGTAATTAAATCTTCGGCCTTTAGGTAATCCTTTATAAGATTTTGAGATGGTTTGGGTCCACATAAACATGCTGTTGGTTGCTATGCCACCAAAATCTTTCTTTACTCCATTTTCAAGACCTTTACCGGCAGCCAGTAAAATCACCAGAATAAATATTCCCCAAAGAACTCCAAATGCAGTCAAAGCTGTTCTAAACCAATTACGGCTTAGTGCTTCAATAATTTCATCCCAACGATCTCTGTTAAACATTTTTTAAACTGAATTTATTCTTCTCTTAGTGCTGCAATAGGCTTTATTCTTGAAGCGCGCCAAGCCGGTATAAACCCTGCCAGAGCACCCGCAATTACCAGTATAAATACAGTTGTAATCGCCACATTAAAATTAACCGAAGGATTCCGTATATAATCCATTTCTAAATTAGGACCTATAAGCTCTAGCAAACCCATACTTACAATAAGGCCACTAAAACCGGCTATTGTTGTAACAAATATAGACTCGTGTAGAATCATACTTACGATTGAAAGCGGCTGAGCTCCCAGAGCTTTGCGAATGCCAATTTCTTTAGTACGTTCTTTTACGATGATAAGCATAATGTTACTTACTCCTACAATACCAGCTATTAGGGTACAGATACCCACAAACCAAAAGAACGTCTTTATCATCCAAATTAGATCATAAAAACGTTTAGCATTCTCGAGCGTATTATTCACATTTACCGCACTCGTATCATCTGGAGAAATTAAATGTCGTTCTTTTAGAAAAACTTCAATTTCTTCAGAAAATCGAAGGGATTGTGCTAAAGCATCTTGAAAAGTACCTTTAGGAGTTAAAGTAAAGCCTAAATTATTTACTTTATCTGCACCGCCAAAAACACGTTGTGCTGTAGAAAGCGGTAAGAAAACACGGGTCTCTTCACGTTCTCCCCCCGGGTCTGTATAAACACCTACTACTTTAAAATTAATACCGTTTATTTGAACCTGCTCCCCTATAGGGCTTTTGTCTTTAAAAAGATCTTGCTTTACCTTATTGCCTATTGCAATTACTTTAGCCTTAGAATCCTGATCAGAGTAATTTATATAGCGGCCTTCAGTTAAACTCGCGTTTTCTAAAAATTGATAATCAGGATACACCCCTTCAACACGATAACTTCCTGATTCATTTTTAAAGCTTAAAATACCACTCCATATTCTATATACTGAAGATTTAAATTGAAGATCATCCTCATATTTAGTTATCAGGTAATCATAATCCTCATTAGTCATCTCCACAAATCTTCCGGGATTAAGACCTTTATAGCCTACAGAAGTAACACCCGTATATACAGAAATACGATTAGAGGCATCCTGCTCAAATTCTTTGCTAATTCCATTTTGCATTCCCTGACCAAAACCCAAAAGTATTACCAGAATAAATATACCTGAAGCTACAGAAAGACCTGTTAAGAAGGTACGCAACCTATTTTTTGAGATGGTCTCTAATATTTCTTGCCAGCGTTCTAAACTAAACATGAGATGAAGCCCTTACTTGATTAACCAGTGTGTCATCTATAATTAACCCGTCTTTAAGGTTCACGATGCGCTTAGTCATATGCGCGATATCGTCTTCGTGCGTAACAATTAGAATGGTTTTGCCTTCATCGTTTATACCCTGTATAAGCTCCATCACCTCGTAACTTGTCTTTGTATCTAAGGCTCCGGTAGGTTCATCTGCCAGTAAAACTTTAGGATCACTTGCTAATGCTCGTGCGATTGCCACACGTTGCTTCTGACCTCCAGAAAGTTCATTAGGCATATGATGTGCCCAGTTTGCAAGACCTACTTTTTCAAGATAGCTCATCGCTTTTTCAGTGCGTTCTTTTCGCTTCATACCCTGATAGTAAAGAGGCATCCCCACATTATCTAAAGCACTTTTATAATTAATAAGATTGAACGACTGAAAGATAAAACCCAAAAATCGATTGCGATACTGGGCTGCTATTTTTTCGTTAAGATTTTTAATAGGAACATTGTCGAGCGTGTACGAACCATTGTCTGCTTCATCAAGCATTCCCAGAATATTAAGCAATGTAGATTTGCCAGAACCTGATGATCCCATTATTGAAACGAGCTCTCCCTCTTTTACTGAAAAATTGATACCCTTAAGTACATGCAATGAATTAGCTCCCATGTTATAGGACTTATGCAAATCTTTGATAGCAATCATATAATGATGGTTTAGAATAAAAAAATATAAAAGAGAGGTCTCAATCTATACTTTCATAATAGACCACAAAGTAGGGGGTTTGTTACAAAAAAACTATAAAATTATTTGAAATCAACTGGTATTTAGCGATCAGCTTTTTTTCTACTTCTGTAAATAAGATAGATGAGTCCTCCCATTAAGATATAGGGTATTGCAGCAAGATATACAATCCCATTATTTACTCCCTCTGCCATACTATTATCTGTCTCACTTTCTAAAACAGCTCTACACATTGCACATTGAGCATTTATAGAAAATGTAACTAATATGAATAGTAAAGAAAGAAGAACTTTTTTCATAGCAAGGTTTTAAGCAGGGTAATACGGGAAAATCATAAAATACACGACTACACCGGTTACTGCAACATATAACCATATAGGAAATGTAATACGCGCGATTTTACGGTGTAATTTAAATTTGCCCAGCGTGGCACGAACGTAAGTCACCAAAACAAATGGGATCACTCCTATTGAAAGTAGAATGTGTGAGATTAAAATGAAGTAGTATACGTATTTAAAAGAACCTATAGAAGCATTTTCAGCATCAGATACAACCCCATCAAGATTAGTATCGCCAAACATGGTCGAATCTGATGTCGCATGATATACAACATACAAGACTAAAAAAACCACCGATAAACCTATGCAGGTTTTCATGATTTTCTCGTGAGCTACACGGTTTCCTTTTTTTATTTGTACTACTGCAAAAATCAGCAAAACGGCTGTTAAGCCATTTATTGCAGCATAAATAGGAGGTAAAAAACCTAAACGGGCTACACCCGGAATACGCACTGTAAAAAGTAGCGCTACCGCTACAGGTATTGCAATAGATAAAATTATAATCCATCTATTATATAATTTTTCTTTTTTCTCTATAGCTTCCATCTACTATTTCTTATTCTTATTCTTATTCTTATTAAGTAATTTATGTATGTCTTCAATCAAAATATCTATTTGTGATGTCTCTTCGTCATCAGTCTCTGGTGTTCCCTGCGGAATAAAACCTCTGTAATAAATTAGAGGATTTCCAAAATCATCTTTGCGAGATCGTATAAAACCATTTTGATCAACTAAAGCAAAAAGACCTGAATGCTGAAAATTTCCGTCAATCTCAGGGTTCTCTTGAGCTAATAAATTAAAACCTACGTTTGCAAGTTCATATATTTTCTCACGCTCTCCCGTCATTAAATTCCAATCAGGATCAGTAACGCCATATTGATCTGCATATTCCTTTAGAATCTGTGGTTGGTCATATTCTGGGTCAATACTAAAACTAGCGATTCCGAAATTTGCATCATCCTTAAACTCGTCTTGTATAAGTACGAGATTTTTGTTCATAGGGATGCAAATAGTAGGACATCTTGTGAAGAAAAATTCTACTAAAAACACTTTTCCTTTATAAGAATCTTCGGTAATTGTGTCTCCGTTTTGATTTACGAACTCAAAATGCGGAACCTTACGATCTTTACCATTTATATTAATATAAGAAAGTTCTGCGTTAGAATCATCTACAGTATCTAGCTCTGCAACATTAAGCCTATCATTTTTCACCACTTCACCTCTCATCACTCGATCTATAATTTTTGGAATAACAACTATTCCAAAAATTAGAACGATTACCGCGATACCTATATAGGTCTTTTTTTTATTCATTTTTTAATTTTTTCTTTCTGCATTATTTTTCTTCAAAGCAAGCCTGTATTCTGCAAGTATAATTTTAACGTCATCTTTCATTTTATTTGCCAGTTCTGCTATGTCTGAACTATCGTAACCATAAAGCACCCCATAATCCTCATCATCATCACGCCCTCGTAAGCTTCTATCTTTATCTAGTATAAAAATGTAAGGAGAACCACCATCCTGAGATAATGTATAGGGAGATTTTAAGCTTTCAAATGTCTTATTAATGTTTTCTTGTGAAGTTTTAATAAAATACCAATTAGATATATCTGTAAGTAAACTTATTTCATCTAAAACACTTTTAAGCTCTTCATCATCTATGGTGTCAGGAACCAAATACACAAACTGAAAATCATCAAACTCTCTAAATGACTTAAATATCTTCTGATTGAGATTAAAAAGATCACCTCCATCACGTTCTATAGTGGTTCCTAAAAAACCAAGAACCGTAATTTTATCCTGTAATTTTACTTCGTTAGTGAAGTTTAATTCAGGTATATCATTTTCTATAATGGGAAGTTTTGCAAAGTTATGTATCCCGGATGCGAAAAAAAGATAGGCTACAATAGGCAATATAAATAAAACCCCTAATACCAAAAATTTCTTCATAACACAGCTGCTTTAGTTAGCATTTATTAATGACTGTAAAGTTAAGCTACAGAACGTTCTCCTTAAAAATAAGGCATAAAAAAAGACGGTATATACCGTCTTTTTTTATGCCTTATTTAAGTATTTCTTAGAAATCCCAACTTTGATATTCGCTATTATATACACCGTAGATATAATCACCTTCGGTAAGTAATATAAATACTAAATAACAAACAAGGAAAATACCCGTCCACACTACAGCTCTTCTCAAACCTTTTGCTTCATGCTCCATGTGCATAAACGCCCAGGTTATTAAATAGGCTTTATATAGTGTTAATATTATAAATATCCAGTTTAGTAAACGCATTCTTAGAAACATCGTCTCTATTAAGAATTCTGGTCTTATAATACCTAAAATTACTTCTGCAATTGTTACAACAGATAAAATCCCAAAAACCGACCAAATTCTTTTGGTAGCTGATTCATTATGTCCTGTATCGTGTGCCATTATATATTTTTTATTTATTCCGCGGAAGCGAACATCTTTTTATAATTAAACCAGATAGAAAAAGGTAAATACAAATACCCATACTAAATCTACAAAGTGCCAATAAAGACCTACTTTCTCAACCATCTCATAGCTACCTCTTCGCTCGTAAGTACCTAAAATTACATTTATGAAGATGATGATGTTTATAATAACCCCAGAAAGTACGTGAAAACCGTGAAATCCTGTGATAAAGAAAAAGAAGTCTGCAAATAACGGAGGCCCATATTCATTATGATACAAATTAGCACCTTGAACCACTCCTACTGCATCACGCTCTAAACGCTCTAAAGACTCTTCTCTAGATAATATAGTCTTTTCATTAGACTCGGTTAGAATTTCGGTACGTATAAGCAAATCTGGATTAGCTTTAAAACCTGCAACAATCTCAGCTAAATCATAGTCTGCCATAGTATCTTCAGACTCATACCACAGCGCATCACTTTTAGTAAGCAGTTTACGATCTGTAGGTATGTTTGCTGCAAATGACTCTAAAGCTACCTGCTCCCCTTCAGCATTTACAAATTGTAAAATACGACCTGCTTTAGTTTCAACAGCACCGTATTCACCCGAAATAAAGTTTGCCCACTCCCAAGCTTGAGAACCTACGAAGATTACACCACCTATAATGGTAAAAAACATATACCAGATTACACTGTTCTTCTTCATATGATGACCGGCATCAACTGCAAGAACCATAGTAACTGATGAGAAAATAAGAATAAACGTCATCAACGCCACATAGTACATAGGCGCATCAACACCGTGTAAAAATGGAAAGTGAGTAAACACTTCATCGGCTATAGGCCATTCGTCCATGTATTTAAATCTCGAAAATCCGTAAGCGGCAAGGAATGCGGAGAAAGTAAGTGCATCAGAAAGGATGAAAAACCACATCATCATTTTTCCGTAACTAGCTTTTAGGGGGTTGTTATCACCTCCCCAAATTTTGCCTTCTGTGCCTGTTCTAACAGCAGTAGCGTCCATATTTTAATATCAATTTATAAGCGTTGCAAAAATAGGTATTTTAAAAATGCTTTTCAAAGCAATAATCGGTATTTATAACCATTCAAAAAAACGATTTTTTAAAGAATTCTTAGCATTTAAAAAGAACTCTTTTATTTTATAAGATCGTCTGCAAATAAAAAGAACAGAAACAAATAAACCCAAAGTATATCTACAAAGTGCCAGAAGGTAGCACCCAGCTCAAATCCAAGTGATTGCTCTTTAGAATATTTTCCTCTTAATTGTTGAATAACTACTACTAATAAAACCAATATACCGGCTAATACGTGAACCACGTGTGTGATTACAAATGCATATATAAATGAAGTTGTAACCGAACTTTCACTACCCGTAAAAAAATATCCGCTGGCGATTATCTCATCAAAACCCCTAAACTGAAGCACCACAAAGGCAATTCCGAGCCCTAAAGTTGCCAATAAAGATAAAGTACCCAGTTGATTTTTATTTTGAAATATCGCCCACTTTGCAACAAACATAGATAGGCTACTCATTACAATAATTCCCGTACTTAAATAAAATGCTTGTGGTAATTCAAAATTTGAAAGCCAGTCTCTGCGCTCACTACTTACGATGTAAGCACTGGTAAGACCCGCAAACATCATTGAAAGACTAATGATACCAAACCACAGCATCATTTTTTTTGACCTCTTTAATTTAACCGCTTCTGATTGTGATGTATATTCCATTATCTCAAAAATTTATCAGCAACATATATAATCTGTATCAACGTTATATAGCTTACACTAGAAAGCATCAAACGCTTTGCAGTAACATTATTTTTAAACCTGTATAGCCGTATTGCATAATACAACAAGCCTAAACCGCAAATCCCAACCAGTACAGCAGATACAGGCGTCAAATACAACCTCCCTGTAACGCCAAATACAGGAATTAAAGAAACCAGGATAGTCCAGATTGTATATAAAATGACCTGTATTGCGGTGCCGCGATCGCGCTCACCTGTGGGAAGCATAAAGAATCCTCCTTTTTTATAATCATCATACAAGAACCAGCCTATTGCCCAAAAATGGGGGAATTGCCAAAAAAATTGAACCATAAAAAGCGTACCCGCCTCTATGCCAAAATTACCTGTAGCAGCAACCCAGCCCATCATAAATGGAATTGCACCTGGAAAAGCACCTACAAAAACAGACAAAGGAGTTTTAGTCTTTAATGGCGTATAGACACATACATATAGAAAAATAGATACTCCACCAAAAACTGCTGTAATTGGGTTTATTATATATAAAGTAAGTAAACCTAGAATTGTAAATGTAGTAGCAATAGTAAAGGCAGTACGCACAGTCATTCTTCCTGCAGGGATAGGTCTGTTCTTTGTACGATCCATCAAGGCATCAAGATCGCGCTCTATAATTTGATTGTAAGCATTAGATGCTCCTACCATTAAATAGCCTCCTATTGCGAGAAGAACCACAGTTAACCAGTCTAAGGCGTAAGCACCTAGAAGATAACCGGCCATACTAGAAAAAACCACGCTAATGGCAAGACGCATCTTAGTGATTTCTTTAAAATCTATCCAGATAGATGCTGGTGCTGTATGGGTTTTAGCGAGGCTCAAATGCGTGTTTTCAAGGGCTTTAAAAAGTCGTGCAAAGATACTGCACGCACACCTTCTATACAACCTATTCTAAGGTTAATACACCCTAATGATTTATGTATAGTAAAGTAATTCTCAAAGCTTTAATTTACTCAAGAAAATACACAGCATTTTAATGCTCGCTGTACTACTAACAATCAGTAATTTAAATGCTCAAAATGATATTTTTAAATTAGCGCAAATACGAGATCTGGTTTTGATTGCACTTTATAAGTTAACCAGAGCCCTGTCAAATATTGACATTGCTAGAGATCATAGAAGATGCAATTGCCCAATTCTCACAGGGTATAAAAGAACTATTATTCAAGTCAAAAATACTTTTCATTAAAGACTCCTCAATAATAAAATCACATATTCACAAAACCTTAATACAAGCGTTTGACTACTGAAAATCAACTAATCTAATTTTACAGAATCGTAAACCTGTACGCGCTCCCAGAGATTAGATGACTCTTCGATAAACTTTAAATGCACGGGTTCATTCTGGTAGTTATTCTGAGATTCTTTAGACGGAAACGTTAGAATTATTGAATAAGTCCAGCTGTTATCAACAACATCGCGTGGGGTTTCAGCAGGAACTCCTATAAATTTTGTCTTAGCGTATTCACTTGTAGCTAAGAATTTTTTTAGTGATGTTTCAAATGCTTTGCGGTCTTCTATATTTTCAGGGTTTTTAAGCCAGAAGTACACCACATGAGCAAAATTAGAGTCAAACTCCGGCCCTTTAAAAACTTCTTCTTTACATGAATTTGACATAAGTAATAGTATTGTTAAACCTAAAATAAAATGTGCTTTCATAATTCTAATAATCAAAATACCAATTAAATAAATCTGTTCGAATTCCAAAATTAACCCAAAGTGTTTTTTCTGTAAAATTTACAGGATCAACCTCATCTATTGTATGATCTCTAAAAAGCACATTTGTATAAATTTTTAAGTTTGTAGACGGGTTAACTAAATAACCGAGCTCAACATTTGCGAGAAGCGTCTGCGCTTTATTACCCTGACCGATCTCAATACCCAACTCACTGGGAATATTCTCATCATTACCATAAATACTTCCTCCATAATAGATGGTATTAATATCACCCACTTCAAAACCTCGCTCGCCGTATATAAGTTTTGCAGTACCATACCATCTATCATTCTCGTAGCGCGCAATACCTATAAGCTCTCTAAAATTTGCACCCCATAAATGCGCCATAGATTGATTGTTATGCCCGTAATTAAGCACAATCTCATTATTTGAATATACATAAGGACGCACCTGATTAAACTCAAACTGAAGCTGTAGATTATCTATCTTAAAAGCATCGTAGTACTTAAAGCCTACCTGCACCCCTTGTTTATTTTTATAGCTTTTTGTGTTACTAAACACTGCCGAGGTTGAGAATTCATCTATAACCACCTGTGCATAGGCATTAAAGTTATCGCTGAATTTATATTTTGCACTCAATCCTATTAAAGCATTTCCTCCTCTTGAACCTGTAGAAAACTCAATTGCCCGGTAAAATATAACCGGATTTAAATAATTAAGATCAAATCCTCTGTCGTTATCATTGGTCCAAATTACATTTTCAAAAAGCCCTAAATTCAAACGTTTTGTAGCATTAAAACTTAAATAGTGATTTGCCATAAACTTGGTCTTAAACGATCCGTCTGCAACAACTTCTGGCCGCACATCACGTAATGACATCCAGGTATTTGAATATTTAAATTTCCAAAATGTAGTATTCAATTTAAAAAAAGGATAAGGACTCGCATTATCACTCTGTAAAAGCGATCGGTAACCATCGCCTATAAAATTTTTTCCGTGACCAAATTGAAAATTAAAATGCTCATTTGGCGAATACGATAAATAAGCCTCAGCAACCGGATAATCAAAGTCATCTGTCCCAAAATCTGCAGCTACACCTCTACCCGGTACAATCGCAGGGTTACCCCCATCTGGTCTTAACGATCTTGCAAAACGATTATAATAGCCAGCAAAGCTACCCTGACTCTCATAAAATACCGTATAAAAATTAAGCTTACTTCCAAGACCTCCCTGAAATACTAAAGCACGTGTATTATTATAGGTATAACTTTGATTTTCTGAATCTGCAGTTTCAAAACCTAATTGCAAATCTGCTGCAGGATCTAATGTGAACCAGTAATCTTCACCCTGAAGCGTCACCATATGCTCATTCCATAATTTCCTTCCAAACCAGGAACTTTTCTCTTTATACAAACGTTCCTGCTTCTCCTTAAAATTGTAATATGTATTTACACTAGCATAAGTAAATGGCTTACTCGCCGTATGGCTATTTGTACCCACTCGATTCATCTCCTGATCAAATCTGCTATAGGTTTGATGAGAAAACGGAATATAAAGTTGCGAATTGTATTCCCGGTTTTCAAAAGGATATGTTTGAATACCATCATATTCTGAGGCACCTTGCTCTTCAAAAGATAGCTTCTGAACCGGTTTTGGCTTAATTACCGGAACATTATCTAATGGTCTTACATCTTGATTTTTGCTAAATGGAATAGGAACAGGCATACTAAACTGCATATAGGTAGGTCTACCGTTATAAGTTGCCGGTTTAACCTTTGGCAGCGTTAAAAAAACACGCTCAAGTTCTTCCTTTAGCTCAGTATAAATAGCGGTTACGTTCAAAAGTTCAAACTTGCCTTCTTTTGTAACTTCAAAGAGTACTATTAGCTCTCCGGTATAATTTTCGTCTAAAACCCGTTGCGGCATTTTAAATTCTGAAGTTACTTTAGCAATTAAAGTTGCATTAAAACAAACCTTTAAATCACCTGCGGAAACTGAATCGCACGCTTCAAAAACGGGGTATTTCTCAAAGTCTCCCTTAACTAGTTGTGAGTAAGCAAAATTAATACTGAAAAATAAAAAGCAAAATGCTAAAAGTTTAGATAGCATAAGTTGAAAAAATTTAGGATAGCGAAAGATAGTATTTTTTAGAAATCTTTAAGATTAAATACGCCAACACCACAAAAACTCAGTCTTTAACTTCCCCATTTTAAAAAAAGCCTGAGCAGTACACCTAGGCTTTTGAAGATAAACGTAATTTTCAATTAATTCTGCACTTTAAATTTTATAGGCTGATAATAAATAACCCGCACTTTTTTACCCTGCTGTGTTCCCGGTTTCATTTTGGGTAATTTATTCATAACGCGTTTAGCTTCGGCTTCTAAAGCCTTGTGTGGCGCGCGGCTTTGCAAATTAACCACATTACCAAATTCATCAATAGTGAATTGTACATCCACTTTATTCATTCCGGAAAGGCCATATTGCTCTCCCAATGAAGTATCAAAGTTCTTGCCTATAAAAGAATTTAATTTTTCCTGGAGACAAGCTTTACGCGCTGCATTAGAATCAAGCCCTTCACAACCGGGATAGATGGGAACCACTTCTACCCCCATAACACTAAACGTTTCTACTTCTTTCTCAGGCTCTGGTCTTAGATCATTGGGATTAATCGACTCCTTTGAGATATCTGTAGTTTTAAAGTCTGGTATTATAGCTGCTTCTGGGGTATTATCATCAACTACTTCTGGCGGCAAAATCTTTGACACTTCAGGTAACTTTGGTAAAGGCTTTTGATGGGATTCTTTTACAAAAGACTGATTCCAGTCTTCTAATGAAACCGTAGCTACTTCCTTTAAGGGTTCTGTTGAGTAGCTCACAGCAGGAGACTTAATTTCAAGAATTAAAATAGCTAGAATTAAGGTAACGATAAGCCCAATCTGAAAATAGACAACACTGTTTTTTCGTAGATTTACATCGTGCTTGCTTGTTGCGCGATTTCCACTTTGCCGAGTGGTAACTTCGCGTTTTTGTGATTCTTTCATAATAAAAGTTTTAAAGATTACTATATCTTAAAACTTTAACAATAAGCTTGCCACAAAAAAAATCCCGTCTCGCTTACGCGGACGGGATTTTTGATTCTATTAAAATTCAGATTAATCCTGAACCTGGAACACAATAGGAAGTGAATAAAGCACCCCTACAGCCTTACCTCTTTGCTTACCTGGAGTCATTTGCGGTAATAATTTAATTACACGCTCTGCTTCAGATTCTAATCTAGGGTGAGGACCTCGAGAACCTATATCAACTATATTTCCTTTTTGATCAATTTTAAAACGTACATATATACGGTTTACACCAGATAACCCTAATTCACTACCTAATTCAGTATTAAATTTTCTGTTTACAAACTGGCTGATCTTTTCAGACATACATTTTTTCTTTGCGTCGTTACCTTTCTCATCTTCGCAACCAGGATAAACCGGTACGTTTTCAATAACTGCAAATGGTACATCTTCAATAACTTCTTCTTCAGCAAAAGAAACTTCTTCAACTTTTACAATCTTCTCTTCCTGATTTGTTTCAGTAGATTCGATTACAGTTTCTTCAATTTCTTTATCATCCTCAACAACCTCAATGATTTCTGGTGCTGGTGGTGGTGGCGGAGGTGGTGGTGGAGGTGGAGGTGTGTTCAATTCAGTAATTGGCACATCTTCTTCTAGAACATCGTCCATATTTAATTGACCGATGTCTATGGCCTCTTTCTCATACGTTTTCCACTCAATGGCCATATAACTCAGCCCGAGTATCAAAATAAGACCTAACTGAAAGAAGAGTACACTTCTTTTACTTAGATCTGCTTTAGGATTTTTCTTAGGTTCCATGAATCTTTAGTTATTAAGGATTGCTAATTTAAATAAAAATAGCTTCAACTCGAAATTAAAATTTTGATTTTAATCGTAAAAACTGCGATTTCATTGCAATTATCAGAATTACTCCTGTTAAAATACCTATAGAATTCGCTATTAAATCTTTAAAATCTGCTGATCTAGAGACTGTTGCTACTTCCTGTACTACTTCAATAAGTATACCATAAATAAGAGCTAATCCCGCACATTTAATTAATGATTGCTTAAAATTTTCTGTTTTTGCTCTTAAAAAATAGTATAAAAACCAAATTAGTGTAAATAAAAAATACACCAAAAGATGAATGACTTTATCACTATCCTTTGGTGCATTAGAAACGCGCGGCATAGGCATTAAACAAATTACCGCTATAAATAGCGTATAAGCATATGCAGCAGGCCTTAAAAATTTACCCACCTATTAATTCTTGATACGCACTTGCTTCTAAAAGCGAGTCCAGCTCACTGGCATCTGTAAATTTAATTTTTATCATCCACCCCTTGCCGTAAGGATCTTCATTTACAGCTTCTGGCTCAGATTCTAATGCAGTGTTAAATTCTATTATTTCACCGGTTAATGGTAAGAATAAATCTGAAACTGTTTTAACAGCCTCTACAGTACCAAAAACTTCTTCGCGATCAAGTGTCTCTCCTTCGGTCTCTACTTCAACATATACGATATCACCCAGCTCTCCCTGAGCAAAATCTGTAATACCTACGGTTGCAATGTCACCTTCGATGCGTACCCACTCGTGATCTTTTGTATATTTTAAATCTGATGGTAAACTCATAACTTATATTTAATTAATTTCCGAAATTATATCTCAATGTTAAACCTGAACGTATTGTTGTTTGCGGATATGCAGTTGATATGGCATAAGTCGCAAATGAGTGATCATAATAAAAGATCGCAGTTAGATTTTTACTCAAAGCATAATCTGCTGTAAAGGTAAGACCATAAATGTCTTGTCCTGCTGTAATCTGACTGTTTTCTACATCTAAATAGCGCACTACCGTCTCATTTTGTCTCAGTGATAAATCTGCTTTAAAATTTAAATCACTTTTTAAGATTGTACGCTTACCTCCCACTCGCGTGGCAAATCTAATATCTTTTAAGCGATATCCTAAACCTATTATATATTCGTTTCCGTGAATTTCTGTAAGTAAATTATTATCAAAACTTAAGGATAGCGTGCGGTCTTTACGCAATTCTGCAAGAATTTTTACTGAATTTTTCATCTCAAAATCAAGGCGTATAAGCGGAGAAAATAATTCGGTAAGGTTAATATTAGAATATAAAACCGGATTTAGAAAATCTCCAGCCTGGTTCACCTGTGCGTCAGAAGCATCGTTATTTAAGCCCCTATCATAGTTTAAGTTAGTTCTAAACTGATTTATAGTATAGCCTGCCTGATATCCGTGATTTACAGAAAATCGCTTGAACCGCTTTTTAAACCAGTCTATCTTCATCAAACCGGTGTATTTAAGATTCCAGTTCGGTAACGGAAAACTTCTAAATGCTCCTAACGAAACATTATCTGCCGTTCCCGGAGTATATGCAGATAGAAATGCTGGTAACAACACTGCCTGGCTAGTTCTACTAAAACCTACAGGATAGCCACTTGCATCTCTGGGATATTGATCATTACCATAAAACTCTTCGGCAAGGCGTTCTGCAATAACGAGTCTATTAGCTCTAAACCGATTGAAGTTAGCTGAAGACTCTAGTGAACTTGAGTTGAATGCAGTCCCTATCATTAAAGTCGAAATACTGTAGTTGCCAAGCGTATTACCCGTAAGACTCGTGTAATCGAGACTTATAGGATTTACTCTGTAATTTTCGTTATAAGTTTCCTGATAAATTCGATTCATATTTATATCTAGGGTGAGGTCTTCTATAAAACTGGTCTGCGCCTGTATGTCTAGCTTACGGCTTTCAACTTCACTATACTGCTCATTATATTCTTGATAAAGCGTTAACCAACCTTGTCTGGCCGCATAATCACGTATCTCTGCCTGACTACCAAATACAAATCCTGTAGATGGTCTTACGGTACCCAAAAACCCTACTCCGGGAAGATAACCCGGTAAGAACGTACCATTGTTTTGCTCGTAATTTACCTGAATACGCTTAATACCTGTAGCCAGATTAACAAGCGAATTTTTAGCTTTATCACCGGCACTTAGTCCATCTTCATCAGGCTTTTGAGAAGCAGCTTTGGGATTTCCTAAAGTAGGCACAGCTTTACTTCTTGCTGATCGTGTCGTCGCTCCGGTTTTCTTTTTAACTAATCCTAGGGCATCGTACAGCGATTTCATGTCTAAAGAAGTCTGCAACGAATGCGTATTTGCATTTTGAACCGAATTTCCTAAATCTGGTATTCCTTCTAAGGACTGTAGCTGAAATGAACCTCGCGTCCATTGAAAATCTGTACTATAAGAATACGTAGACTTCACAAAGTCTAAGTAAGGAAGCTTATCTAATGGCAAGTCATAATTAACCTGCATCGTCTGATTGTGCCTGTCTGGCGTTCCTACATCAAAAAAGCTGGTATACACCCCACCGGCATTAGGATCTAACGTGTTATCAGGATTCAAATAATTACGTACTATTCGGTTTTGATACTGCTCCAGATTTACTCGTAATGATTTTGTAACGGGATAATTAATTGCAAAGTTTCGGTCAAACTGGTAATTGCGTTGTACATATTCAGGAATAGGTAATGAACCTTCTGTAGCTAAAAGATCTCTAAAACGCTGCTGGCTGAATTGCCGTGTAATATTTGAAGTAATATTTACACTGGCCGGCAGGTAATTAATATTGAAATCTTTAAGTAGTTTCCAATACTTACTTACAAACAAAGAATCGTTTTTCTTAAAAGGCTCGTATGCCTTTGGCTTAAAGGCATAACCATAAGTTGCTCCTGCCCGCACATTTTTACTCACAGCCTCTTCAATCTCAAAATCTTTATGATCTTCCTGATTATGGCTGTATGCCAATGTAAAATTCTCTATATCCCAGGGCATTGGTTTTTTCTCTCCCGTACGCTCTTTTCTAACGCCAATAAAATTTATGCTTTGTCGCTTAGTACGCTCAATAGCGATTTCTTTAATACGGTCTCGTTCTGCTTCACTAGCGGCAGAAGCAATGCGTTGATCTAATTTTATATCTGTAAATAGCGGATCGTATTGTGGTGTGATTGTCTCAGCACCGCTCGCATAATTAAATGGAAGTTTTATTCCCCAGTCTTTAGGAAGTAGTTGACCTAGATTTACATTAGTAACCACATCATAAGATTTTACATCTTCTCTACTACGCTGATTAGGACCAGCATCTATATTACCAAAACCTACTGTAGATTGTCTCGCTGTACCAGATACGGTAGCAAAATCTGCAAGGTTAGCATCTAGATTCACTACACCGGCCCAACCTCCTTGATTTTGCAATCCTGACAAACGCAATTCATTAAACCAGGCCTCTGCGCATACTGTATTTTGCCCTTCGTCATTTCCATTCTTAACACCTAGCATTAAAAGTCGTACATCTCCAAAACTAGGATTACCTTTTATACCCACTCTCACTCTTCCGGTTTCATAAGGTGTTGCTGCAGGATCAGCAATAAGATTTGCCTCATCATCAAAATAGGTAATTTCATCAACAAGCGTGTTGAATTCACCCCCAAAAAACACAGCTTTAACGCGTTGTAAAATATCTAATGAAAGTTTTAAGCGGTTAGCTTCAGGCCAAATTAAATCAGGACTGGTTGTTCCAAAAGCGGTAACGCTCAACGGCAACTCAATCTGGTAAAAATTTTGAGTTAAATCTGTACCCATACGCACTATCGCAACAACTTCGTTATCCTGAACCGCAGTTTCATTTAATAAGGACTCTAGATGTATAAACATTTCCAGATTTTCATACTGACGCATGTCTAATCTGAAATTCTTATAAACCGCACGGCTATCTTGAGTTTCTAAGTCACATACTTCAAGAGATAAAGATTGCTCATTTTGACGAATGTTGTTATTATTATTGATAAGCTCCTCTCTAAAAACTCCCGGTGGCAATACATAAGGAATAGGATTACGATCGTTATTTTCTTCAATATTTACTGAAGTTACTTCAAACCGTGTATTTTCTGTTGCAGGGTCTGACTCGTCAGGATCTAAGGTGTACAAGTATCTACGGTAATCTCCACGCACTAAATCTAGCGAACCTAAACGTAGTACGGTAGGCTGTTGCCAACCACTCATAAACATGCGCATAAAACGAATAGATCTGAAGTCATTTATACCTCCCTGTTTATTAGTTGAAGCACTAATAGGCACTTTAAACTGATACCATGTTACCGGTAATGTATTTCCATTTTGCAGAGTCACTTCAATATCACGTTGATCTACTATAAACTCGTTCTCAACATTAAGAGTAGCACGTGTAATATCTAGTTGATACTCGTAATAACTATCTACCGTGTTCATTGTAAAATCACGGTTTATATCTTCGGTATCGGGTATGGTTGTAGAACCCCTATTAGTTTGACTAACATCTACAGGAGAGTTTCCTTCCTGACCATTATATTGTTTATAGCGATCTAAAACCGAACCTTGAGCAGCAACAAAATATTGATAATTATCTCCGGCAGGATCTTCTAAACCCGCAAAGGCCGGAAAATTTGCGGCTTCCTCATCATCACTTAAACCGTCATAACCTACATCTTGATTTGTACGCTGAGCACCCTCTGTATCAAAAGCATAAATTAGTGCCTGATTAGTAGGTACTTTTCCCCAAACGGTAGGTGTTGTATTTGTAACACCACCATCCTGCGGCAATCCGTTCTCATATTGTTTACGCCCGTCCTTTAAAATATCTTCTGAAATATTTCCGAGATTTAATGTAAGTCTTCCACCGGTATTTGTTGCATTTTCAGCATAAATAAACGGATCCATAAGCCAGAATTCAATAAACTCTACGTTTGCCTGTTCAAAATCTGTTGAAGCAAATTGTCTCATTATGCCTCCAAAATTTTGTTCGGGGTTTTCAAGAATTCCATCTTGTGCATCTAGACTATAGTTATATGGCCCGCGCTCCTGAGGATAATAGGCCATATCTAACGTAAACAGCGCTTGTGTTGTACCCGCTACAATATCTTGTTCAGGAAAAATCTCATCTCTAAAAACTCTACGTGTTGCATAGGTAGAAACATCTGCATCTGTAATACCATCTGGACGCTGGTTTGTATAAAATATAGGGTCTATACTGTACCAGGCAAATTTTGCTCTACGGTAACCGGTTCTTAAATCACCATTAGCAAACTCACCCCCAAAATCTACCGGTGCCGATGCCAGACTCCATTGCAACGGAGAGCTTATATCTAATGAAGTTTGTGCACCTTCAAAATCATCTATATATGAGGCAGCCTGCCCTCCAAATTCTGTAGCCTTAGGTTGACCAGGCATTAAATAAGCTACTTCTCCTCTAAATGAAATATTAGAAGGAACATCTGTATCTATATTAGGAAGCTTATTTACGAGACGCGTAAGAAAGGGAACTTCAGTTGAAAAGTTAGCGTTGAAACCAAAAATGGTATTGTTTATAGGCTCAAAACTATATGTTGCTTTCTGGGTAAGCGGGCGCTCATTTAAATTAATCAACGTCCCACCCACCATAAAATTTTCATTAAACTGATGCTCTACATTAATTCCTGTAAAACGCTTAGTCTGCTGCCCAAACAATGTATTATTTTCTGTAGAGACCTGTATAGGAATTCCTGAACCCTTAAGCGCCTGATCAAGAATTATAACTCTTCCTCGTTGATAATCTACTGAATAATCAAGACCTTCCTGTAAAACTCTACCTCCTGCAGTTACTGTAACAGATCCCTGCGGAACATTGAAACCTCCTATAGGGATACCTTCTTCCTGTGTTGATTTAAAAGTACCCTGTAATTGAAACAGATTTTTATCTGCGTTATCCTGCGCTATGGTTTTAGTAGAATTATATAGCGAGTTATATACATACTTGCGCTGGTTAGCATTATAACTATCTTCGTTATCATAATTCTCTGTCCCGGCGTTGCGCAGCTTATTAAATAAATATTCTCCAAAAGGCTCTACCGAAGTAAAAATGATGCTTCCATTACTTTGATTAACAGTCAAGCCATTTACAAAATCAAAAAAACCGTCACCCCCATTTTGAGGATCTCCAAAGTTGGTCAGATTATCTAAATTAAATACATTAAGCAAAGGTGTATTCTGCACATCTTCAGGAAGCGCAGGACCACCATCTGCTGCAGTAATATAATTTATAGGTGATGGTGACGTGTAAACAATATTCATCCTAAAGCCATCTGGCTGCAACTGCCCCACTCCAAGACCATAGATGTTTTTCATCATCAAATCCCAAATGGGCTCATTAACATCTGTAATATTACTTTTAAGCAGTTTTACGATCAAGGCTTGAGATGTTCCTCCCTGCCCCGGGGTAATTAAACTATCTAAAATCCCATCATTATTTATATCTGCACCACGTATTTGCCCATTAACATTAGCGTCAGCTCCATCGGCAATTTGATCTCCGTCAACATCCTGCCCGTTCTCATTAACCCCATCTCCATCTACATCTACATCAACAAGATCTGGAATGCCATCGCCGTCTGTATCTGGGTAAGCGCCACTGGTAGCATCAACACCATCATTAGCAAATTCTCCAACCTGGTATACCTGCCCATTTACAGTATATTGAAAAGCAACAGCTAAAACCTCATCATTACTCAAACGTTGATTAAGCGATATATAGCCCAGCTGCGTATTTAATGTATATTCTGATGGTGTAAGTTGACGTGCATTTTCTAGAGAGGCATAATCAGACCCATCTGAAACCTGAACCCCACCAAAACCCTGACCAACGGTAGCCGCATCTCTAATCGCAGGTGTTAAAACAGTCTGCCCGTTGCCAGATAAACCAAAAGGGTTAAAATCGTTACTTGAGTTTCTAGGATAACTACCTGCCGGCAGATTAATAAAACCCGTAGGTATGTTAGGCAATCCTATTTGTGTGGGAGTAGATTCTCCAATATCTTGAATAGCAACAATATTACGGGTATTTTCAAAACGCTGTGTACGGTTTGTAACCCAGACTTCAACCCGTGTAATTTGAACATTAGAATTTATAAACGGGTAGTTAGCCAGTGCTCTATTATAGTTATCTCTAAAATATTGAGCTAAGAAATAATGCCTGTTTTCATCATATTCTAAAGCTTGTATTTCAAAATTTTGTATGGTGCCATCACCCTGTGCTAATACTTGCTGGGTTTGACTTTGTTGTTCTGAAAAAACACCTGTTATTGTTGTTTTTCCAAATTGAAGCTGCGTTTTAACCCCAAAAAGACTCTGAGAACCTTGTATTAATGCACTATTAAGAGGCATACTTACGTTTCCTACTTCAATCTTTTGTATAATATCGTCTTCGTTAGGCGTGTACTCTAACTTTATCTGATTTTGAAAACTGAAACTAGCTTCGGTATCATAAACTGCATTTACCTGAAGCCGTGAACCTACTTTACCCAGCAAGCTTAAACTGATGCGCTGATCAAAATCAAAACTGAAGTTTGTACGGTTTCTGGGAGAAAAACTTGGATTATCCTGCTTGGTAAAAAGACCACCAATATCCATCTCTACACTACCGGTAGGTATAAACTCTATACTGTTTCCTCCAAATATAGATTCAAACAAACCTGAGTTTACATAAAAATTAGGAAGTAAACTTTTTTGGTCTTCTAAACCTTCTTCAGTCTTACCATCTACAGCGGCAATTTTCTGCTGAAAATAGTTGCGCATCTGTTCTTTCTGAACAAGATCTTTAAACTCTTCTGGAGTTAAAATGCGCGGATAATTAATGTTGTAATTACCTACACTTTCCGTATAAATATATTTATCTGTTAACGGATCGTAAGTATATTTTGAAAGTATAGAGTTGGGATTTTTAAGGCTAAGTTTTCCTAATGTAAAACCTGTTTTTGTAGAGTCCTTAACTTCTTCCTCCTGAGCAAACAAAGACATCGAGCACAAAAACGTGCCTGAAACTAATAGCATTTTAAAAGAAAACCAGCGTAGTTTTGTAACCAAAGTCTATTAAAGTTTTTTAAGGGCCAATTTTATAATAGTTTCAACAGTAGCATCAGGATTTTCACGCACGATAACATCGCAAACTTTTTCTGCTTGTTTACGTACAAAGCCAAGAGTCTCTAAAGCTGATAACGCTTCATCCTTATTGGTATTGCCTGTTCCCGCCGAAACTTCATCAACATCGTAAACTTTAAGAATTTTATCTTTTAAATCAAGAATTACACGCTGAGCAGTCTTAGCGCCTATTCCTTTCACACCCTGAATTGTTCTTACATCTCCCGTTGCAATGGCTTGCTTTACCTGCGTAGGGTCTAATGAAGACAACATAGTACGTGCAATACTTGTACCCACACCACTCACAGATATTAATAGTTTAAATATCTCTCGTTCCGACTTTTGAGCAAAGCCGTAAAGTGTATGAGCATCCTCCTTTATATGAAGATATGTGTAGAGCATAATAAGCTCTCCTTCTGGCAAAAGTGAAAAGGTATGTAGCGAAATATTTACAAAATATCCTATACCCTGACAATCAATAACGACATCTGTGTGGTTTTTTTCGACCAACTTGCCCTTCAAAAAAGTAATCATCTAGCTAAAAAAGTTAAGGCTTCAAATGTACTAAAATTAATTAGCACAATTGAAGCCTGTTAGATAGAGTATTAGACTTTTGATTGGCCTAATAGAACATCTTGTAATTTTTTACCTTTTTGTTGAGCATCTATAACTGCAACTGCCGCCATATTAACTATCTCGTCAACACTAGCACCTAACTGAAGTACGTGAACAGGCTTGTTCATACCCATCATTATAGGTCCTATATTATCTGCATTATTGAGCTCCTTAATCATCTTATACATGATATTAGCCGAGTCTATATTTGAGAATACTAGCGTATTGACTTTTCTACCTGCTAATTTAGAAAATGGAAATTTACTTTTTAGCAACTCTGCATTCAACGCAAAATCTGCCTGCACCTCACCATCAACAGCTAAATCTGGATAATATTTATGTAAATAAGCCACCGCTTCTCTAACTTTATCTGCCTGTGGGTTTTTTGAAGAACCAAAGTTTGAATACGAAATCATTGCTATAACCGGCTCCATACCAAATAACCTAACTGTACGCGCAGTCATCAAAGCAATTTTAGCCAGTTCTTTTGCAGTAGGCTCGATATTTATAGAAGTATCTGCTAAAAACAAAGGACCTCTACTCGTGTTCATAAGGTTTGCCGCAGCAACTTTTTGAACATTAGGCGCCGCTCCTATTACTTCTAAAACCGGCTTAACTGCAGAAGGGTAGCTACTGCTATAACCGGTAATCATTGCATCTGCATCGCCTTCATTTACCATCATTGCAGCATAATAATTACGTTGTCTCAACAGCTTTTGAGCGTCAAAAAGCGTGACTCCCTTACGTTTACGACCTTGCCAGTATATATTAGCATATTTATTAAGATTTACTTTTTCCTCTGGCGTCTTAGGATCTATTATCTCAATATCTGCTTCAAAATCAAGCTCTTCCATAAGCTCAATAATGGTCTCTCTATTTCCTAACAAAACGGGAGTACCTATACCCTCATCATAAATTATTTGAGCAGCTTTCATCACATCGAGTTGATCTGCTTCAGCAAAAACCACACGCTTAGGATCTGTCTTTGCACGGTTAAGTATAAGACGTACGATCTTATTATCAGACCCCATTCGATCTAACAATTCGTCTTCATATTTTTGCCAGTCTGTTATAGGCTCGCGTGCCACACCACTTTCCATAGCAGCTTTTGCCACTGCAGGAGGTACTTTTGTAATTAATCGTGGGTCAAATGGTTTTGGAATAATGTAATCTGTTCCAAAATTTAAACGGGTTTCTCCATAGGCAATATTTACCTGCTCAGGAACCGATTCTTTTGCTAACTCGGCAAGAGCTTTTACAGCTGCCATTTTCATCTCTTCATTAATCTTAGTAGCGCGAACGTCTAAAGCACCACGGAAAATGAAGGGAAAACCAAGAACATTATTCACCTGATTAGGATGGTCTGAACGACCGGTAGCCATAATAATGTCTTTACGTGTACTTGTTGCCAACTCGTAATCAATCTCAGGATTAGGATTTGCCATTGCAAATACAATAGGGTTAGGTGCCATAGACAAAAGCATATCTGGTGTAACGATGTCTGCTATAGAAAGACCTATAAAAACATCTGCATCAACCATCGCCTCATCTAAGGTATCTATTTTACGATCTGAAGCAAATTCTGCCTTTTCTTCAGATAAGGTATCCCGATCGCTACGTATAACCCCTTTACTATCTAACATCACAATATTATGAGGTGATGCTCCAAAGGCTTTGTACAAACGGGTACATGAAACAGCTGCTGCCCCTGCACCGCTAATTACGATGCGTACATCTTCTAGTTTCTTTCCGGTAAGCTCTACCGCATTGAGTAAAGCAGCGGCAGATATTATAGCTGTACCGTGCTGGTCATCATGCATAACCGGTATATCTAACTCTGCTTTTAAACGGCGCTCAATCTCAAATGCTTCAGGAGCTTTTATATCTTCAAGGTTAATCCCTCCAAATGTTGGAGCGATATTTTTAACCGTTGCAATAAATTCTTCTACATCTTTTGTACCTACTTCAATGTCAAAAACATCAATTCCGGCAAATATTTTAAAGAGTAATCCTTTACCTTCCATAACCGGCTTAGATGCCTCAGGCCCTATATCTCCTAGACCCAAAACTGCGGTTCCGTTAGAAATTACAGCTACAAGATTTCCTTTAGCTGTGTATTTATAGGCATTTTCAATATCTTTTTGAATCTCTAAACAAGGCTCTGCAACGCCGGGAGAATAGGCTAATGACAGATCGCGCTGTGATGAATATTTCTTGGTTGGTACTACCGCAATTTTCCCAGGAGTAGGTTTTGCGTGATAAACTAAAGCTTCTCTTCGCTTACTTTCTTTACTCATAATTTAATGGTTTACTCGTACTACAAAAGTAAACCTATTATTGAATCACCCTAAGAAATGACCTCTTTTCCTTTAGCTTATTTTAGCCAAAACATCTACATCTTCGGGAATGCTACCCAGGTACTGAAGTTTTAAAGCGGCCATTTTTAATGCGGTTTGAGCTGCTTCTTTATCATCAAAACCAGATAAATATCCGAATAGAAAACCAGACCAAAAAGCATCTCCTGCTCCTGTAGCATCTGCTATAAATTCAATTTTTAAAGCTGGGAATTCTAAAATTTTAGCATTCCTTCTGGCTATTTTTACACCAGCAGCACCTAGTGTTAAGCAAACCAGATCAACACCATTACTATGGAAAAAATCAAATATCTCTTCATGTGATTTGTGAACTTCAAATAAGCGAAACATATCATCTTCACTTATTTTAACTAAAGGATTGTAACTGCAATAAGATTTAATCACCTCGATTGCCTCTTCTCGTTCTGGCCAGATACGCTCACTAAAATTGACATCTATACTTAATTTCAAACCCAATTCTTTAGCGCGTTTCGCCGCGGCCATAATACTTGTTTGCGCAGGCTTTTTACTCAATGCAAAACAGGTGGTGTGAAAAACTTTTGAACGCTCCAGCAGCTCTTGAGAAAGTTGCTCTTCATAAATCTCCTTATCAGCCTCTCTGTAAGCTACAAAATCTGGAGTTCCTGTAGTTTTAGAAACTAAAATCACACTCGTAGGTTGCGACTCCCGAACACCTACACTTTGAGTATCTAAATGATATGCACCAAGTTTACTAAGCATAAAATCTCCTAAACCATCATTACCTACTGCACAAACAATACGAGGGTTAAGTCCTAATCGAGAAGTATTAACGGCTACATTTGTTGGGCTTCCTCCTAAATATCTAGAATATGAAGTTGTCTCTTTTATAGAAACGTCATCCTGCATTCCTATAAAGTCTATAAGAATCTCACCTGCGCAAATAATATCTATATCTTTTTTCATAATGCCAGTGTATTACCGTTTAGAGCTTGTTGTATTAAAATAGCACCAGCTGCGCTCCAAGTACAATAAGGCACACCATTAGGCGCCCCTGTTTGAGAATTAAAATTTTCGTAAAATGACCAATCTTCATAGGCATTTAAAGTATTTATGTGACCTAACACCTCTTGTGCTATATCTTGTTTTCCTAAGTGCACAAGCCCCAAACCATAAAAACCATTAACCATTTGCCAGGTTCCCCCATTGTGAAATTCATAGGGATAGTTTCTAAACTCATACTTACAATTATTTGTTAGAAAACGCCAGTCTTCATCTCCTTCTTTAATTACGGGCCAAAAAGCAGGCAGGAGATTTGTTTTTAATTCTTTACGAGTAGTTTCTGTATAAGCGAGTAACTCATCCTGATCGTCTTGACTTCCTAATTTTAGCATAAGTGCAAGGCTGTTAGCAAATGCGTCAAACTGCGTTTGATAACCAGCAGGCTCCAAGGATGCTACCCAATACGGTTTTTTATCAAGATTAGAATATGCTTTAGGATGATAAACAGCTTCTTGCTCACCACGCTGCTTATAATTTTTGACGAGTTTACTTTCAATGGTCTTTACCTTAGACTTTAAATCTGCATCTTCCACTAGGTTTAGATACGAACGCATAGCCCAGACACGAAGTAATTGATCATATAAAATAAAACCTTGAGTAGGATATTCATCAGCCCAGTTTCCGCTGCGCGGTACATACATTAAACCTCCATCATTGTACTCCCAACTATGCATTAATGCAAACCCCTTTTCTATAGCTTCATTCATAGATTTAAAAAAAGCGGTATCTCCCGTTTTATGTACATATTGACAAACTCCTATTATAAACCAGGAAACTGTATCTACACGACCGGCTAGCCCTCCAAAACTGATTTCAACACCTGTTTCTGCAAAATGAACATTTGAAGGAATATTACCTAGCTTATGTTGATGTGTTGCTAATGTGATAAGCGTTTGTTTAAAAGCTTCAGTAAGCTGTTTATCACCATCAAGTAAACCAGCTAAACCGCATATAACACCATCACGTGCCCAAACTCTCCTATAATTTGAAATATCGTTGGCGCTTGCAAGAAAACCTTGTGGAGAAGCTACTTTATGAAGTAAATCTTTTGCTTTATTGTATTCTATCATAACTAAAACTTGTTTGGTTATTTTTTAAATAAGTAGTGGATTAATTACTGAGAATTAATCCACTACAATACAATTTAATTATAATAAGGGGGTTTAGAACGAATAGTTGAGTGAAAGGCTTAACGATCTACCGCTTAGAGCTCTTGCTCTAACAAAATTTGTTTGTCCTTCTATAATACTTCCTTCTTCAGCTTCAGTAATACCTAAAGAATCAAAAATGTTGTTTGCTGAAATATTAGCGCTTAAAGACTCTGTAATACCTACTTTAACAAAACTGTTAACCATAACAAATCCCGGTAGAATAAGTTCATTTGAATCTTGAGCATACGCCTTAGTTTGACCTACAAAGCTTAATCCTACAGAATTTTGCTTTGCAGCACCAAAATCGTAAGTAGGGATTACGTTAAAAATAAAGTCTGGCTGTCTACGTGGCTTATTTCCTTCATTATCCCCAGAATCTATCTTCGCATTTGTATAAGTAAGAGCTCCTCTTAAGCTAAAATCTTCAAAGGAATAAGAACCTTCAATCTCCAGACCTAGTGATCTGTAATCATTTTCTATAATAGTTTGCGAAGTTGCTTCAAACCCGCCTTCTTCAATAGTTTTAGCGTAAAAAGCAGTTACATAAAGTGCACCTTTCTCAAAGTTGTTTTTATATCCTAATTCTGCCTGGTTGATAAAATCTAAACCATTAATTGCATCACCATCAAGATAATTTAAACCTGAGAATAAAATACGATCTGCTTTTGCAGAAGCACCACGGCTATATCTACCAAATACCGCCTGACGATCTGTTAGCAATAAATTAGCTCCTACAGAATACGATACATAATCATAATCATAGTTAACAGTAGTTGCATTAGCATTATCTACAGCAAAAACATTTTGTTCTGGCACAGATATAATACCATCATTATTTACATCAAATTGTCTTGAAGTACCACCAGTGAATGTACCATCAACTCTACCTAAATCAACACGTAAACTTGCATCAAAATTTAATTTTTCTGAAGCTTCAAAACCTAAGTTAACATAGGGTGCAGATACATTATAACGCGTATCGTAATTACGATGTAGATTGCCCCAAAATGGTGTCCCGTATGCATAAAGTCCGTTTTCACTTAAAGAATTACCCGCTGCATCAGCTATATTTACTAAACGCGCATTATCATCTGATACCTCTTGCAGATAGGAATTCCACAACCAGGACATTGAGATATTTTGCATAGATTTAAAGAAACCTAAAGTAACGTTTAAGTTATTTAACTTCTTAGTAAGCTTAATATCATTCATAAAGTTATTGAAGTTGTTAAGCTCTGTATCAAATAGATGAATACGCGCTAAAACCGCATCATTGGCTACGGCGCCATCACCATTTGCGTATTGAAAAGAACTCCAATTGTTAGCTGCAGCAAAATCATCACCTAGTAGCGCACCAGCAGTTGCAACCTGCGCAGGGAAAGGAGATACAAATCTTCCTTTATTCATACTAAATCTTCCGTTTGTTTTAATCTTAAAATCGTTCCCTAAATCAAATGAAGCCTCAAGACCTACTGAAGTACTCACGGGGTTCATACCGTCAGAAATTTTAGATCTTCGCAAGTCACCATTAGGACCAAAACCTACATTTTGCTCAAGGAATGGGGTATGCAGTGTTCCGCGGGTTGCATCAAAATTAGCTAAATCTGAAAACTCAGGGTTTGCGTTAGTACCTGTAACGGCAACCGGTCCCGGAAGGTAAGCGATAGCACGATCATTAAGATACTTGGCGCTTAAACGCACATAGCCTTTTTCAAATTCCTTAGTGATATTAAATTTAAACTGGCCTCCATTATTTGCAGTAAAATCTGCAGGACGCACACCTTCACCTACGCGGTAAAAACCACCCATATGCATATATAAACCGTCACCTATCTTACCCCCATAATCAAAATCTGTACGGAAACTACTGTAATCAAGACCTAAAGTAGTTCCTACAGAACCGCCTTCTTGTTTTCCGGTTTTACTAATGATGTTTATAATACCACCCGGAGAGTTTGAAGATAATGTTGATGCAGAACCCCCACGTATAGCTTCAATACGAGCTACATTGCTGTCAAAACGGGTAAAGATATCTGCTGTACCAAAAGATATATCACCATACAATAATACTGGCAAACCATCTTCTTGTAATTGTACATATTTAGATCCGCCGGAAGAAATAGGCACCCCACGTACTGCGATGTTCGCATTCCCTTCACCACCTGAAGATTCTGAACGAATACCCGGTATGGTTCTAAAAATCTCAGCGGTACTTCTTGGCGCAGATTGCTGAACCACTTCTGGCTTTAAACTCGTAACCGAAACACTAGATTCTATACGTGATCTTGGGTTTGCAACACCGGTTACAATTACCTGATCTAAAGATTGTGCGTCAGTTTGTAAATCAAAGTTAGAAACCACATCTTCTCCGCTAATTGTGATCGCTCTTTTTTCAGTCTTAAAACCTACATAAGATACTAGTATTGTATAAGAGCCATCAGCAACATCTGTAATAGTATAATTCCCATCAAAGTCTGTAACAGAGCCTTTACTCATAGACTCAAGAATAACATTTACTCCCGGCAATGCCATACCAGCATTATCTTTTACAGTACCAGAAATTGTTGATTGGGCCATAAGGCCAGATCCTACTACTAAAAATAGTACTAGTAAGAAAACGTTTGAAAACCTATTTAATCTCATCTCAATATGATTTAATGATTACTTGATACCCTCAAATTAAATAGACTTATAAAGTAGAAATGATTAAAAAATCATCGAAAACGTTTTCGATTTAACCGAAAACGTTTTCGATTTTCATTTAAATAGTTGCGCTAATAGTACAATGTTTAAATTTGAGTATGGAACAGACGACCTTAAGAGATATTGCAGAAAAATTGAACATTTCTATTACTACCGTTTCAAAAGCCTTGAAAGGTTATAAAGATGTAAGCCCTAAAACCAGAAAAAAAGTTCTTGAGATTGCTGAAAGTCTCAATTACAAACCAAACTCGTTTGCTGTTAATTTAAGAACTAAAGAATCTAGAATTATAGGTGTGATCATTCCTGATGTTGTACATCATTTTTTTTCGACGGTTGTTAACGGCATTATAGAACTTGCAGAAAAAAAAGGATATCTCGTAATAGTTCTTCAGTCTAATGAATCCTATGAGCTAGAGAAAAAGCAAATAGATCTTCTTATTGATAAACGTGTAGACGGTATTATAATTTCGCTCGCAAATAAAACTGATGATTTTAGACATCTTTTAGAAGTCATAGACCGTAAAATTCCATTAGTGATGTTTGATAAAATAGCTAAGGTTGTACCCTGTTCTAAAGTTGTTATTGATGATCGCAAAGCAGCGTACATTGCTACCTCTCATTTATTAAAAAATGGCTGTAAACGCATTGCACATTTTAGAGGAACACTTATTCCTCAAAACGCAATCGACCGTTTCCTTGGGTACAAACAGGCATTAAAAGATTACAATATTCCGTACGACCCTTCTATAGTTTACGAATGCCCTGCAGTAGATTTTGAAGACGGCATTAGAAATGCAGAAAAACTACTTCAAGATCATACAGACATAGATGGTTTATTCACGGGTGCAGATCAAGTTGCGGTAGGCGCCATTAAAGTTTTTAATGAAAAGGGTATAAAAATGCCACAGGATATTGCTTTAATGGGATTTAGTAATTGGTTTGTATCTTCTGCAATTACGCCCACATTGAGCACGGTAGATCAACCGGGGTTTAAAATGGGTAAAAAAGCATTTAAATTATTGCTGAAAGAATTGAACGCAGGTAAACAAAAAACCGCTATAAAGCATAAAACAGTAGTTTTACCTACTGCTTTAATAACCCGTGATTCAACAAATAATACAATTATTTAGTAATGTATTATCCTTCTGTCTCTTCAAATACTTTCTCTGCGTGTTTTGGCTTTAGTCGTAATGCCAAAATTGCTGCGATCATAAAGAACACACCACCAAAAAGTATTGCATTTACTGCATTACCACCTAATAAATATTTATAAATAGGACCAAAAGAGACTGTTTGAATACCCATTGGGATTACAATCATCATATTTAAAATACCCATATAAATACCTCTTTTTTTCTGAGGAACAATTTTAGAAACCATCGTGTACGGAATACCCATCATCGCCGCCCATCCTATTCCGAATAAGATCATAGGTAATAATACTAATATAGGATCTGTAATGTAGGGTATCGTAAGCAGTGCTAGTGCAGAACCAAAAAGACTTAAAGAATACACTTTACGTCCCCCAAATTTCAAAGTTAACGGCACTAGTGCTAATGCTACTACAATAGTGGTGATATTATAAGTCGTACTCATCTTTGCTGCCTGTGCGGCTGCCTGTGAAGTATTGAAACCCATTGTTGTTTTAAATAAAGGCACCGTAAACTGCCAGTAAATAAATAATGCATACCACTGAAATAAATACACTCCTGCAACACGCCACATAAATCGAGGCATTTCTTTAATGGTGCTTGCAATCTCAATAAATGGTATTTTTAACCGCTGTGAAAATGGAAGTGCTCTATGCTGGTTAATTTCGTCAAGTTCCTCTTCTGTAGGTGGGATTTCAGGAGTTTTTAAAACAGACCACAAAATTGTTCCTACTGAAAGTACAGCTCCTATAAAAAACGAATAATATAACCATTTTGGGATCGAGCCTGCAGCATCAGCTACATCGCCTCCACCAAACCAATCTTGAAATAGGAAGATTGAAGCGTTTGCAAGAACTATACCTGCGCCTACAAAAAGACTTTGCATTTGATATCCTAAACTCAATTGCTTTGCAGGTAATTTATCTCCCACGAAAGCACGATAGGGCTCCATCGCCATATTGTTTCCCACATCAAGAATCCAGAGTAAACCTACAGCAAACCAAAGCGCCGGACTGTATGGAAAAGCAAATAAACACAAACTTCCTATTAGCGCTCCCACAAGAAAGAAAGGTTTTCTTCGACCACCCCATTTTGGCAACCAGGTTTTATCAGAAATAGCACCAATTATTGGCTGAATCACAAGTCCCGTAATAGGCCCTGCAATATTTAAAATAGGCAGCATATCTTCTGAAGCACCTAAAAATAAAAAGATAGGATTTATGGCTGTTTGCTGAAGTCCAAAACTGAACTGAATACCGAGAAAACCAACATTCATATTGAAAATTTGCCAGAATGAAAGTTTAGGTTTATTAATTGCACTCAATATCTTATTCATAAAAGAATATTAATAGATTATAATTAAATGTAGAAATAGAAAGTTGTTTTAAAATAGCAATACAGAAAACGCAAACGCTTTCGAGAATTAGATCACTAAAAACAGCGGTCAATATACAAGAATATGCTATTATATTAACAAGAAATTATAATTTATTACCTTAAGATACTATATTACCTATTCTGGCTTTATAAATTTTATATTCCGCATTAAACCAGCATATTTAGTACGTTTTACCGGTGATTTCCTGAAGATTTCTGAAAATAAATCTTGCGTAAGTTCTTCCCATTCATTTCTGGAATAGTCTAAAATAGCCTGATTGGAACTAAATAAAGGCTGATTATGAGGTTTAGAAAATCGATTCCACGGGCAAACATCCTGACAAATATCACAGCCAAACATCCATTCATCCATTTTATCCTGCGCATAGGATGGTATTTCGTTTTTGAGTTCGATGGTAAAATAACTAATACACTTACTGCCGTCAACTACGTGAGCATCTACAATTGCCTGGGTAGGACATGCATCTATACAAGCAGTACAGGAACCACAGTGATCTGTAACCGGTGTATCATACTCAAGATCGAGATCTATAATTAGTTCTGCAATAAAATAAAAAGAACCTACTTGCTTAGTGAGCAAATTACTGTGTTTACCTATCCAACCTAATCCGCTTTTGGCTGCCCACGCCTTATCTAAAACAGGCGCAGAATCTACAAATGCTCTCCCATCTACAGCACCAATTTCTTTAGTTATATAATTTAAAAGCTCTTTAAGTTTGTCTTTAATTACAAAATGATAATCTGTCCCGTAGGCATATTTAGAAACTTTATAAGAGTCTTTGCGTTGATGCGCTTCAGGATAGTAATTTAAAAGCAAGGAAACCACACTTTTTGCGCCGGGAACCAGTAACGTAGGATCAAGTCTTTTGTCAAAATGATTTTCCATATAGCCCATTTCTCCGTGCATATTTTTTTTGAGCCAACGCTCAAGTCGGGGAGCTTCCTGTTCTAAAAACTCTGCTTTTGAAATGCCACACGACATAAAGCCAAGACGTTGCGCCTCAGTTTTTATGAGTTGGGTATATTTTGACCTGTTATCTATCAATTTTCACGTTTTGTAAACTGAAGTATTGCGTCTTTAGGCTTAAGGGTTATTAAGGGATTAATTTCAATAGGACTGGCTTTAAACTCAATTTTAAAACGCTTAACTAATTCCGCCACTGCCAAAATCATTTCGTACATAGCAAAATTATTACCTATGCACATTCGCGGCCCCGCACCAAAGGGATAGTAATAGGGTGAATACTTAATGCTCGTGTCCTCAATAAAGCGATCGGGGTTGAAATTATTAGGATCTTTCCAAAAATTTGTGTCTCTGTGTATTTCATAAATAGAAAAAAGTAAGCTCGTATTTTGAGCAATTTCATAACCTGAAAATGAATCTGCCGCTATACTTACTCGATCTATAAAATATGCAGGAGGATAAAGTCGCATAGACTCATTTACAACCTGCTCTACATACTGCAAACTTTTGATTTTAAGTAAAAGGTCATTCTCATTATCTAGTTCGCTTATTTCAGCATATAATTTATCCTGAACTTCTGGATGCCTGGCCAGTAATTCTGCAGTAAAAGTTAATGCATTAGATGTAGTCTCGTGCCCGGCTGTAAATAGTATTAAAATCTCATCTATAAGCTGCTCTTCTGCCATGGCAGAACCGTCATCGTAACGCGCATCAAGAAGCATATCTAACAAATCATCCTGTCGTTTATTTTGGTTTTGACGCTCTTTGACTAAATCTTTTAGAATTTGCCGTGCCTCCTGAGTGAGTTTTAATGTACTATTTAACTGTCCAGAAAGTTTAAACCACCATATTAAATACGGTTGTCTCAATTCTCTGACCATCATTTCCTGAGCTGCTTCAGTAATGTATTGCAGTCTTTTTATAGATTTCTGATCTACAGCACTACTAAACAAAGCTTTCACGACAGTCTGGAAAGCAAGATCATTAAAAATGGGAAAAATATCGAAAGGCTTATTTACTTCGATTTTTTCAATTTCAGTAATGACAGCTTGTTCAATCTTATCAATTAAAGTGGCTAATTGCTTTTTATGAAAAGCAGGTTGAATAAGTTTACGCTGCTTTGCCCAGTGTGTTCCGTTTGAAGTTAATAAACCCTGCCCCAGATATTTTGCAAGATCTTTAGTTTGTATAGGAGACTTCTTATAATTTTTCTGATTTTTTTGAAGCACATATTGTGCGAATAATGGATCTTTAGAAAATACAACACTTTCAGATATACCCAACTTTAACCGAAAAGTATTTCCTTTAAGTTTAAAGTTTTTTTTATGAAATGGAAGCGGATTCTTTAAAATAGCACGCGCTGATTTAATAAACATTAGGCGCGAAACCTGAGGTATTTTTTGCATAGTGCTCATCAATTAAAATAAGCCACCTTGAACAGGACCTTTTATTCTGTCCAGGTGTTTATAGGCCGCTTCCGTCACCTCTCGTCCACGCGGTGTACGCATTATAAATCCTTGTTGAATTAGAAAAGGTTCATACACTTCTTCTATGGTTTCTGCACTTTCAGATACCGCAGTTGCTAATGTTGTAATACCTACAGGCCCTCCTTTAAACTTATCTATTATTGTAGAAAGTATTTTATTATCCATCTCGTCGAGACCGTGAGCATCAACATTTAGTGCCTTTAAACTAAAGCGCGCAATAGCAATATCAATTTTACCATTGCCTTTAATTTGAGCAAAATCACGTACCCTACGTAGCAAGGCATTTGCTATTCGCGGAGTACCTCTACTTCTACCCGCAATTTCAATTGCAGCCTCCATATCTATAGGCACATTTAATATTTCAGCACTGCGCTGTACTATGGTCGTTAGCAATTCGGTATCGTAATATTGCAAACGTGATGATATACCAAATCGAGCTCGCATAGGTGCCGTAAGAAGCCCAGATCGTGTGGTTGCACCTATTAATGTAAACGGATTGAGATTAATCTGAACCGTACGGGCGTTTGGCCCACTTTCGATCATAATATCTATCTTATAATCTTCCATCGCAGAGTATAAATATTCCTCTACAATAGGACTTAAACGATGTATCTCATCTATGAAAAGAACGTCTCGCTCTTCTAAATTTGTTAAAAGACCGGCAAGATCACCAGGTTTATCTAAAACCGGACCCGAGGTAATTTTTATACTCACACCAAGTTCATTGGCTAAAATATTAGCAAGTGTGGTTTTCCCTAAACCCGGCGGGCCGTGAAACAGTGTGTGATCTAATGCTTCTCCTCGCCTATTAGCTGCCTGTACAAATATCTGAAGGTTTTCAATAACCTGTTCCTGTCCTGTAAAATCATCAAAACTTAAGGGTCTTAATGCTCGTTCTATATCGTGTTCTTCTCTACTGAAGCTTTCACCACTGGCATCTAAATTCTCATTCATAGTGTAAATATACTAATTCAAAACTCAGGCAAAATACATACAAAGTATTAGCCTAAATTAATCATTAACAATAAAAAAGCCCGCTAGATGAGCGGGCTTTTAGATTAAATTATTTTGAATCTTAATGATTCATTTCTTCTTCATTTGGTTGAAGTGGAACTGTCTGAGGAACATAATCCTGACCGGCAATAACATAATCACTTTCATCCTCATTGAGTTTACTGTAATCATAAGGCCAGCGATACACGCTTGGTATTGCACCAGCCCAGTTACCGTGAATGTGTTCATGACCTGTAGTCCACTCTAACGTATTTGATTTCCAAGGGTTTAATTCTCCTTTCTTACCGTAGAAAATTGAAACAATAAAGTTGTATAAAAATACGAGCTGAGCAGCAGCAGTAACTATTGCAGCTATTGTAATTAGAATATTTACATCTGCTAAATCATCAAAATATGGGAAAGCAGTATTTGAATAATATCGACGCGGTAAACCGGCCATACCTATAAAATGCATTGGGAAAAATACTGCATAAGAGCCTATAGCCGTCACCCAAAAGTGAACATAACCAAGATTTTTATTCATCATTTTACCTTCAAACATTTTAGGGAACCAATGGTAAACACCAGCAAATAAACCATACAATGCAGATATACCCATTACCAGGTGAAAGTGAGCTACTACAAAATAGGTATCGTGAACATTTATATCTAGCGTACTATCTCCTAAGATAATACCTGTTAAACCACCCGTAATAAAGGTAGAAACAAGACCAATAGAAAATAACATCGCTGGGTTAAACTGGAGATTACCTTTCCATAAAGTGGTTATGTAGTTAAATGCCTTTACTGCTGAAGGTATAGCGATCAACAAAGTTGTAAAGGTAAATACAGAACCCAGGAATGGATTCATACCTGAAATAAACATATGGTGACCCCAAACTATGGTAGATAAAAATGCGATAGCTAAAATAGAAGCAATCATTGCTCTGTAACCAAAGATAGGTTTACGTGAGTTTGTTGCAATAACCTCTGAAGATATACCTAATGCAGGCAATAATACAATATATACTTCCGGATGACCTAAGAACCAGAATAAGTGTTCAAAAAGTACTGGAGAACCACCACTATTGTGCAGTACCTCACCACCAATATATATATCTGATAAGAAGAAAGAAGTTCCAAAACTTCTATCCATTATAAGTAATAAAGCTGCAGACAATAATACCGGGAATGAAACAATACCAATGATAGCAGTTACAAAAAACGCCCAAATTGTAAGTGGAAGTCTGGTCATAGACATTCCTTTTGTGCGCAAATTAATTACAGTTACCACATAGTTAAGTGAACCTAACAGTGATGACGCAATGAAAATAGCCATAGAAACTAACCACAATGTCATACCGGTACCCGCCGCAGAAATTGAATTAGGTAATGCACTTAATGGTGGATAAATAGTCCAACCGGCAGCTGCAGGCCCTGATTCAACAAATAAAGAACAACACATAATTACAGCAGACAAGAAAAATAGCCAATAAGAAACCATATTCAAAAATCCTGAAGCCATATCACGCGCACCTATTTGAAGCGGAATAAGAAGGTTACTAAAAGTACCACTCAAACCGGCGGTAAGTACAAAGAAAACCATTATAGTACCGTGTATCGTCACTAGCGATAAGTAGATACTAGGATCCATAACACCTTCTGGCGCCCATTTACCTAAAAATATTTCAAAAACCGTAAAACTTTTTTCTGGCCACGCTAATTGCAATCTAAATAAAATAGACATAGCAATACCAATAATACCCATTATAAGACCGGTAATTAAATACTGTTTAGAGATCATTTTATGATCTGTACTAAAAATGTATTTACTTATAAAAGTCTGGTGATGATCGTGATGTGAATCGTGATCATCGTGAGCATGGTCCAGTGCATTTGAATGTGCTGACATAATCTAATTTCTTTTTAGTAATTTTTTTTTATTCTTGACCTGCAATGCTAGTTTTAAACGTTTCTTGTTGTTTAATCCAAGCTTCGTAATCTTCCTGACTCTCTACTATTATTTTCATTTGCATATTGTAGTGACTTTTACCACAAATTTTATTACATAGCAAATAATAATCAAACTCATCATAATTGTCTAGAGCCGGTTCACCAGCAGCAGCAAGTTCTTTATTCTTATCATTACGTATTTTCTGAATTGTACGCATTTTATCTTGCATATAATCTGTAGTACGTATCTCTTCAGTAGTTACCGTAGGTGTAAATGAAAATTGTGTAATCATACCCGGCACTACGTTCATCTGTGCTCTAAAGTGAGGCATATAAGCAGAGTGCAATACATCTTGAGAACGTAATTTAAATATTACTTGTCTACCTACCGGTAAGTGTAATTCTTGCGTCACGATATCATCTTGGCCGTCTGCATCGCTAGGGTCAATACCTAATTGATTTATACCTTCTATAAAACGAACGTTAGCATTACCTAATGTATTATCCTCACCAGAGTAACGAGCTTTCCAGTTAAAACGTTGAGCATATAATTCAATCACTAGTGCATCTTCGTCTTCCTCAAAATTCATTATATCTGACCAGGTAAATAAACCGTAGATAATTAAACCCGCCAGTACGATTACAGGTATAATGGTCCAGATGAATTCTAATTTATCATTATCGGCATAAAACAATGCGCGTTTTCCTTTTTCACCTTTATACTTATAAGAGAAGAAGTGAAGTAAAAATTGCGTTATAATCTGTACAAACATGATTAAAGCAATAGAGATAAACATAAGATTATCATACTTGCTACCATGCTCAGATGAAGCTTCTGGTAAATAAAATTTAGAATAATGCCAGAAACAATAGAACATTAAGAAATAAAGGAAAACTGTAAACATCACCATCAATTTTGCATTGACGCTGTTGTCTTTATCATTTGCAACTTCACCAGACTCATCTTTCGACTTGCCTTTAGATAGTGCATATATCTTACTCATTTGCCATAATGTTACAGCAAAAAGTATAATTACAATAAGTACTAAAAAAACGGTCATTGTTGTGTTTTTTCTGTTCGTTGATATTAATAATGAAAATGCTCGCTTTCTACTAAGAATGGATTATTCTTAGGTCTCAACGACACTCTAGATAAGCCTAAGCCCACCATAAGAATAAATAATCCTAGGAAAAATAATATAGCTGCGAATTCTGTAATTCCGAAAGACCAGTATGGCCCTACTGTAGATGGCATAACAAGTAAGAATATATCTATGTAATGACCTACAAGTATAATAGTACCAGCTATAACTACAAACCAGGAAACTCGTTTGAAATCACTGTTCATTAAAATAATAATAGGAAATACAAAATTCAATATCAACATTCCGAAGAAAATAGGATTGTATTCCTGAATTCTTAAAATGAAATAGGTTACTTCTTCCGGTATATTTGCATACCAAATCAACATAAATTGACCAAACCATAAATAAGTCCAGAATATACTGAAACCAAACATAAACTTGGCTAAATCATGAAGATGACTGTCATTAACAAACTCGAGCTTACCAATTGCCTTTAGTGAAACGGTAACCATAGCTATAACGGTAACTGCAGATACCATAATACCAGCTAAAATATACCAGGCAAAAAGTGTGCTGTACCAATGTGGAGTCATTGACATGAACCAATCCCAAGCCATTGTAGATTCTGTACATAAGAAAAAGGCTAAAAAGAATATTGAAAACTTAAACAAATTCTTGTAAGGCTTATCATCTTCTGCCGTATCCATCGCAAGACTATTTTTTCTTGCAAAGAATCTATATAAATTCCATCCTGCAACATAAATAATAGAGCGTATTAGCCAGAAAGGAAAATTTAAATAACCAGCTTTATCTTGTAAAATTTGATCTTCAGCAACCAACTCGTGGTTTTGCCAGGGATAAAAATGCTCTCCTGCAAATATTACAATAAGAAGAACAATTATAGACCCAGGAAGTAAATAATGCGTTATACCTTCCATTACTCTAAAAAGTACTGGAGACCATCCTGCCTGAGCAGCTGTTTGAATCGCATAAAATACTAAAGTACCTAAAGCTATCATCATAAAAAAGAATGCGGCTACGAATGCGGCAGACCAGGGTTTACTTTGCATTTGATGTAAAACATGTTGCATATGCTCTTCATCTTCATGAGCATTATGTCCCATATCCTTATCTTTAGCCATTGCAGCTTCAGAATAACCGTGCTCCTGACGAGCTTCATCTATAAAACTGGCTTCTTCATGATTATCAGTAGTCTCATGATGGGCATCGTGAGAGGCTAAAACCGCGCTTGCCTCCTCTACCGTAGCCGGAACAGAAAGAAAGCCATAGACCAAGCCAACTAACCCAAGTACCATACTAATAATGGCGAAAAGTCTTAATTTACTAGAAAATGTATACATAATTTTGAAATATCCTGGCTTTATTATTCTTCAATATGAGCTTCTTCTGTGACTGTTGCATTAGTAGCAGCCTCCTCATCAGTTGTTTCTTCTTCAGTTAAAACAGCTTCATCATCTGCACTAGAATCAGAATCAAAGGCTCTTTTAGGCTTACCGTCTAATTCGTTTTTAAGATCTATGACATAATGATTAATCAACCATAATTCACGCTCTGTAGTTTGAGAAGCGTAAGAACCCATAGTATTTATACCGTAATATGTCACATGATAAACACTACCTTCAGTAATTGCTCTTCCCTGATCATTATATGCAGGTACACCTAAAATCTTTTCACGCTTGGCTAAAGTTCCTTTACCATCACCTTTATCACCGTGACAAATTGCACAGTAAATAGTATATAGTTCTTTACCTTCATTTAAATTATCTTCAGTGTAAGGAACCGGATTTACTAATGTTGCTTTAGCAGCTTCATAACCTGCTGTACTATTTTCGTACTCATAAGGCATCCAACCGCGAGAAACAGAACCCTCTGCAGGTATCATAGCTTCCATTCCATTTGGAAATACCTCATAATTACCGTAAGCCTCATAACTTACTTCCTGGTACATGTTAGGCATATATTGATAATTACGATAGTCTTTATTTTGACAAGATGCCAAAATAACGAGCAACATCAAAGAGCCTAATATTTGGATATTATTTCTCATTTGTTAAGCGTGTTCTTCATTATGAATTAAACTAATTTCTGAAGCTCCCGTGTCATATAGAAACTTAGAAAGCGCATCTAGATCGTGATTTGCAGCATCTACTTCAATTAAGAAATGATCATCTGTTGTTCTAACATCAGGATTAGCAGCTTTCTGAAAAGGCCATATTTTACTTCTCAAATAAAATGTAATAACCATTAAGTGAGCTGCAAAAAATACGGTCAACTCAAACATAATTGGCACAAAAGCAGGCATATTTTGTAAGTATGAGAAACTAGGCTTACCACCTATATTTCTTGGCCAATCTTCAATCATAATGAAATTCATCATTAAAGTTGCCACACTCAATCCTATAAGACCATAAATAAAAGAAGTTATTGCTAAACGTGTTGGAGCAAGCCCCATTGCTTTGTCTAGACCGTGTACTGGAAAAGGAGTGTACACTTCAATTATTCTATACTTTTTAGCACGTAACTCCTTCACAGCTTTCATGAGAATATCATCATCATTGTAAAGCGCATGTAAAACGTTTGCTGATGCCATATTTTATTGTTTAAGTTTTTGTGCCTGACCTGCCCAATCATCACGTTCAGCTCTTCCTGGAAAAGCATCAATGATCTCATCTAACAAATCATATTCTGTTTTTGTCATTTTACTTACCTGATCGTAGGTATAAATACCCAACTGATGTAATTTCTGTTCAAGTACAGGACCCACACCACTTATCAGCTTCAAATCATCTGCCGTTTGAGTTGCTGGATCGTAAATACCTATTCGTGACAACATCAAATCAACCTCTGCTTTTTTAGCTTCAGTATCTAACAATGCATCTGCATTAACTGTAGCTTGATGATATGTTTTATCATTATTTGATGCAGAAGCTAAGGTTGTACGCTCAGCATAATTAGAAGTACGACTATCTGCAGCAGTTCCTGCAAGATCTTCACCAGACTCTCTAATTCTCTTATAACGAGCTCCTGACGACTTAAGAATACTCTTAACTTCAGCCTGAGCTATTACAGGGAAAGTACGAGCATATAATAAGAATAATACGAAGAAGAAACCAATAGTTCCAACAAATACTCCAATATCTACAAAAGTAGGAGAGAACATAGTCCAAGAAGATGTTAATCTATCTTTACTCAAACAAAGAACAATAATATCAAAACGCTCAAACCACATACCTATGTTAATAACAAGGGCAACAAAAAAGGTCCAAACTATATTTCTTCTCCAAGCTTTAACCCAAAGCGTAAGCGGTACAATAAGGTTACATATAATTAATGCCCAGAAGGCCCACCAGTAAGGTCCCGTAGCAGCACCAAAAGACAAATAGGTATAATTCTCATAAGGTACACCAGAATACCAACCAATAAAATACTCGGTTAAGTAAGCAACAGTTACAATACCACCAGTTAGTAGTATTACCTTATTCATAAATTCAATATGAACAATTGTTATGTAATTTTCAAGATTTACAACTTTACGCATTACAAGAAGTAATGTTTGTACCATAGCAAATCCTGAAAATATTGCACCAGCAACAAAGTAAGGAGGGAAAATCGTACTGTGCCATCCCGGAACAACTGAAGTAGCAAAGTCAAATGATACAATAGTATGTACTGAAAGTACTAACGGTGTTGCTAAACCTGCAAGCACTAGAGATACTTCCTCAAAACGTTGCCAGTCTTTTGCACGACCGCTCCATCCAAAACTTAATATACCGTAAATCTTTTGTTGAAAAGGACTTTTGGTACGGTCTCTAATCATTGCAAAATCTGGAAGTAAACCTGTCCACCAGAAAACAAGCGAAACAGATAGATATGTTGATATTGCAAATACGTCCCAAAGTAGTGGTGAATTAAAGTTTACCCACAACGAACCAAACTGGTTAGGAATAGGTAATACCCAATACGCCAACCAAGGGCGACCCATGTGAATTATAGGAAATAAACCAGCTTGAACAACAGCAAAAATTGTCATCGCTTCTGCAGACCTGTTAATTGCCATACGCCATTTTTGACGGAACAATAAAAGTACTGCGGAGATCAAGGTACCGGCGTGACCAATACCTACCCACCAAACAAAGTTGGTAATATCCCAGGCCCAGCCAATTGTTTTGTTAAGACCCCAAACCCCAATTCCTGTAGTTACTGTATAAACAATACAGCCTAAACCCCACAAAAATGCGATAAGCGCTATAGAAAAAACAATCCACCAAGATTTATTGGCCTTTCCTAATATAGGAGCTCCTACATCTACACTGATATCGTGGTAAGATTTCTCTCCAAGAATCAAAGGCTCTCTTATGGGTGCTTCGTAGTGTGACGACATATTAATATATTGATATTTATTTTAAAAAATTTTAAGCTTCAGCAGTATTTTTAACTTTTACCTGATAGAATACATTAGGTTTAACTCCTATATCTTCAAGTAAATAATACTTGCGTTTATCATTTTTCAATTCTACGATTTCTGAATCTGGAATATTTACATCCCCAAACTTAATAGCACCATTATCACAAGCATTGCTACAAGCTGTTGCAAACTCACCATCTTTAATTACTCTACCTTCACGTTTAGCATCTAGAATAGTCTTCTGAGTCATTTGAATACAGAAAGAACATTTCTCCATAACCCCTCTAGAACGTACAGTAACATCTGGATTAAGAACCATACGACCTAAATCATTGTTCATATTGTAATCAAACTCATCGTTTTCACTATATAAGAACCAGTTAAAACGACGTACTTTATATGGACAGTTGTTTGCACAATAACGTGTACCTACACAACGGTTATATGTCATCTGGTTTTGACCCTGTCTACCGTGACCTATGGCAGCAACAGGACACACAGTTTCACAAGGAGCGTGGTTACAGTGCTGACACATCACAGGTTGAAAAGCTACCTCAGGATTATCATAAGACTGAACTTCTACTACAGAATACGAGTCAAAAGCCGGAAGCTCTTCAAGCGTTTTAGTTTCTTCAGCAAAGGTATCTTCAGAAGAATAGTAACGGTCAATACGCAACCAATGCATATCTCTAAAATTTCTAACTTCTTGCTTCCCTACCACAGGAACGTTATTCTCAGCATGACACGCAATAACACAAGCACCACAGCCGGTACACGCATTTAAATCTATAGAAAGATTAAAATGTGGCCCTACAGTATCATCAAAAGATTCCCAAATGTCTGCATTCTTATCTCTAACCTCAATCTCAGAGTGGTTATAATCAACCTCTCCTACAGGGTTCCAAGCATGAACATCTTTAGTATTAAAAATCTCTAATGTAGTCTCACGGATAATATCATCTGCACGACCAGCCATTGTATTCTGCATCTGAACGCAGGCAAACTCATGCCATCCACTAGTTTTAGTAATTTCAACTTTTTGAGTTGCACTAAAATCTTTATATAATGGGTAGGCGTTAACACCTACTTTCATTTCATCCTGTACAGCAGCAGTTTTACCATAACCCAAAGCAAGTCCTACAGACCCTGGAGCCTGACCTGGCTGAATATATACTGGTACATTTTCAAGTTTAACACCATCTAATGTTATGGTTACATAGCTACCATTAAGCTCTCCCTTTGAAGTAATCTCATTCTCGACACCTAACTTATCTGCGTCAACTTTTGACATAGTAAGAAAGTTATCCCATGAAGTTCTTGTAATAGGATCAGGAAATTCTTGCAACCAGGGGTTATTAGCCTGCTGACCATCACCCATACCCGTACTAGAATACAGCGTTAAATCAAAAACATTTCCAGAAGGTTCACCATCCTGAGCTAATGCAGATAATGCACTCGCTAGTGTTAAAGATCCATTTTCAGAAACTGAATTCATTTCTTCAGTAACAGCGGTTGCTTCTGTATTTATAGTGCCAGACACGATACCATCGTGCAAAGCTTGATTAAAGCTAGTTGAAGAGTTACTCCAATTTGCTTTTAAATAATCATAATACGTTTGTGTACTACCGGTCCAGGTTAATAAAGAATCCTGAAATTGTCTAGTACTAAATAATGGTCTTATGGTAGGCTGCGTCAAACAAATTTGACCCTTTTTAATCTCTACATCACCCCAAGATTCTAAATAGTGTGGAGTTGGCGCAAGATAATTACACAACAAAGCGGTTTCATCTTCTTTCATATTGAAAGAAACACGAACATCAACCTTCTCTAAACCAACTTTAAACTCATCAACATTAGGCATACTGTAAGCCGGGTTAACGCCCATTACTAATAAAGCACCTACCGAACCTGAGTTCATGTCAGCTACTAATTGCTTAACAGCCTTGGCATCACCCTGACGAGTCATTTTAGGATATTGTGTATCTATAACAACACTACCAAGAGATTCATTTATAGATAATGCAACTAGCTGAGCATTTGCATCCTGAATACCCGTTACAAAAACACCTTTTCTGCCAGCATTACGTAATTGTGCTGCAGCAGCTTTAACAGCTTTATCAAGTTCTGGAGAAAGACCTGTGTTAGACCCACCACCAGCAATTAAACCTTGCAATGCAGTTATTGCTTTTTTCTGCTCACTTGGCGTCATTAACACACGCTTATCTGCATTAGCTCCAGACAAGGTCATATTTGCCTCAAACTGAATGTGACGAGACATTTTTCCGTTTTGAGGAACTCTACTTTTTGAGTAGCTCGGTCCAAAACCACCACCTTGCCAATCTCCTAAGAAATCTGCTCCAAAAGAAACAATAACTTCTGCCTTAGAAAAATCGTAATCAGGTAATGCACGCATTCCATATTTACTCTCAAAAGCATCTAATGCTGCACTCTCACTTATAGTGTCATAAGTCACATGCTTAACATTAGGATACGCTGCAGAAAATTCTGCAATTAATTTTGACGTTGATGGACTCGCAAAAGTTTGTGTCAACAACACAATACTTTTTCCACCTAGAGATTTAAGTTTAGAACCTAAATTTTCATCAAGCTCATCCCACGAAACATCCTCTCCATTTATCTTTGGCCCTTGCAATCTTTTTGTATCGTACATAGACAATACAGAAGCGTGCACACGAGCATTATTACCCCCTAAAGCAGAGGCCATTTTATTATTCTCAATTTTAATAGGTCTTCCCTCACGAGTTTTAACCAATACACTAGCGAAGTCAAAACCATCTGCCATTGTAGACGCATAATACTCTGCTTTACCTACAGTAATACGCTCTGGAGCTACTACGTAAGGTATTGATTTCACAACAGGACCCTCACAGGCAGCTAATGTAGCAGCAGCTGTAGAAAAACCTACATATTTTAAGAAATCACGACGCGTAGTAGAAGAGGCATCTAACGAATTCTTGTCGCCCAGAAACTCATCTGTAGGAATCTCCTGCGCAAACTCATTCTGTTTAAGCGCCTCAACAATAGAGCTATTTTCATTTAGCTCTTCAACACTTTTCCAGTATTTCTTGTTTGATGACATAAAATCTATTGTTATTTATTTTGGAACGCGAGATAAAACAACACGTATTCTATTTTATTAATAATGGCACTTACCACATTCAAGACCTCCCATTTGCGCAGCCGTTAATTGCTCAACACCATATTTCTTAGAAAGCTCCTCATGAATTTTCTCATAATATGGGTTACCATCTATCTTAACGTTTGTCTCTCTATGGCAGTTTATACACCACCCCATAGTTAAAGGAGCAAATTGATACATAATCTCCATCTCCTCAACAGGACCGTGACACGTTTGACACTGCACCCCAGCAACACTAACGTGCTGCGAGTGGTTGAAATATGCAAAATCTGGTAGGTTATGAATACGTACCCATTCTACAGCCTGAGTCTCCCCAGTGTATGATTGCGTAGCAGGATCCCAACCCGCTGCTTTATATAATTTCTGAATTTCTTTATCGTAAAACTCTTTTGAATAGTCCTCAGTAACTGATGAGAATTCTGAAGTATTATCAGCAACCTCGCCTATACTCTTATGACAATTCATACATACATTCAAAGAAGGTATCCCAGAATGCTTACTTGTTCTTGCTGAAGAGTGACAGTATTTACATTCTATTTGATTCTCACCAGCATGAATTCTGTGTGAATAATGTATAGGCTGAATTGGCTCATAACCTTGATCAACTCCTACCTGCATCATCCACCCATAGGCAAAGTAAGCACCTCCTAAAAGCAATACAATAACAGAAACCAATACTAAAAATTGATTTTCAACAAATGCTTTATAAATAGGCTTACGGGTTTCCTTAACCGGAAGCTCTACACCTTGTGCTACTGCAAATTTTCTCAAAGTGCTATTTACAAGAAAAAGAACCGCAACCAGCATCACCAGGATTACAGCAAGAATTCCCAATATTATAGTGGTAGATACTCCACCTCCACCACCTTGAGCAGAATCACCAGCAACAGCAGCAGGAGCTGTAGCTTCAGGCTTAGGCGTATTCGTGTACGCAAGAATATCATCAATGTCTGCATTAGTCAACTGCGGAAACAAGTTCATTGCAGTTTGATTGTATTCATTATACACCTCTAAAGCTTCTGGATCTCCCGCATCAATTAATGCACGGTTGTTTTTAATCCATTGATACAACCACTCTCTGTCGCGTCTTTCTGTAACTTCAAATAAAGCCGGACCAGTAGCACGAGTGTACAATTTGTGGCAAGCTGCGCAATTTGCGTTAAATAAAGCTTTTCCGGCAGCCGCATCACCACCCTGCACCGCTGGCGAGGTTTCTGATTGAGCAGCACCATCAGCAGGCTGTTCCGCTTCTTGAGCATATACAAAAGAAGAAAAGGAAAGCAATAAAGCTAAAGTGATTAAAGAAAATCGAAAAGCTGAATTAAGGTTTTTACCCTGTTTCATAGTGTGATAGAATTGTCATCTTAGCGCGGCATCGATCTTAGGAATTCCAAGGGTCTCAAGGCTAAAAAGAATGCCGACAAATTTGATGGCAAAAGTAAGACTTAGAAGTGGATTTTTGAAGTGTTAGCAAAGCGTTAAAAGGTAATTTATACGAGTTCTAAATAATAAAATATGTCCATTTTGAGTTATAACAATTACTTTTGCTTAAACATTTTTTCTTATGAAAAGAACCCTTTTAAAACCGCTTGCATACATTTTTTTTGGCGGATTATTCATTACAAATACATACGCTCAAAGTGGCAAATCTAATGTTATTCAAGATAATAGAATACCCGAATTGCTGTCACTTAAATCAAAAATGACTAATAATGATGAATTAGTTGATCGATATAAAATTCAGCTTTATTATGGCACTGTGACCGGTGCAAATAGCGTTCACAGTAAATATAAGTCTCGCTATGATGAATGGGAGCCCAAAATTGTTTACGAAAGCCCCAATTACAAGGTTTGGGTAGGTAATTTTAGAAATCGACTAGAAGCTGACCGTGCACTATTACAGGTGCAAAAATTATTCCCTAACGCTTTTGTTATGAAGCCTGAGCGTTAATGCACTTAAGTATATGTAAAATCTAAAAAGCCCCTAAAGAATATTTCTTCAGGGGCTTTTTAATTTATATATTAAACCGAATTACTTCAGTTTCTTCTTGACCGCTACCTGGTGATAGGATTCAATAATATCTCCTTCTCGTATATCATTGTAGTTCTTAATCTGCATACCACAATCATAACCTTTAGCCACCTCACGCACATCATCTTTGAAACGCTTTAAGGATGCTAATTCACCGGTATAAACCACTACACCATCGCGAATTAATCGAACGCCATTATTGCGGAAGATTTTACCGGAAGTAACCATACAACCTGCGATAGTTCCTATTTTAGAAATCTTAAACGTCTCTCTAATTTCAGCATTACCAGTAATCTCCTCTTTCATTACTGGAGAAAGCATACCTTCCATTGCATCTTTAAGATCGTTGATAGCATCGTAGATTATAGAATATGTACGGATATCAATTTCTTCTTTATCTGCAACTTGACGGGCATTACCGGCAGGTCTAACATTAAATCCAATTATAATTGCATCTGAAGCAGAAGCTAACAATACATCACTTTCAGTAATTGCACCTACCCCTTTATGTATAATATTAACGACAATCTCTTCAGTAGATAGTTTAGCAAAACTATCTGTCAACGCTTCTACAGAACCATCAACATCACCTTTAAGAATTATATTTAACTCTTTAAAGTCTCCTAAAGCAATACGTCTTCCAATTTCATCAAGGGTAATATGTTTCTGAGTACGCACAGACTGCTCTCTTTGCAGTTGAGTTCGTTTAGAAGCAATATCTTTTGCTTCACGCTCATCTTCCATCACATTGAACTTATCACCTGCTTGTGGTGCGCCATCTAATCCTAAAATAGACACAGGAGTTGAGGGCCCAGCTTCTTTAACTTCTTTACCGCGCTCATCTTGCATAGCTTTAATCTTACCGCTATGAGTACCTGCAAGTACGTAGTCTCCTATTTTTAAGGTTCCTCCTTCTACCAGAATTGTAGAAACATAACCCCTTCCTTTATCTAAGAAAGCTTCTACCACAGTACCGTTTGCACGCTTATCTGGGTTTGCCTTAAGCTCAAGAATTTCGGCCTCTAATAGCACTTTTTCTAAAAGCTCTGCAACACCTACACCGGTTTTAGCCGATATATCGTGTGATTGTATTTTACCACCCCAGTCCTCAACAAGTAAATTCATTTGAGCTAATTGCTCTTTAATTTTCTCAGGATTTGAAGTAGGTTTATCTATTTTGTTTATTGCAAATACAATAGGCACTCCCGCCGCCTGTGCGTGAGAGATAGCTTCTTTAGTTTGAGGCATCACATCATCATCTGCCGCAACTACAATAATTGCAATATCTGTAACCTGAGCACCACGTGCACGCATTGCGGTAAAGGCTTCGTGACCCGGCGTATCTAAGAAGGCTATTTTTTGACCATCTTTTAAAGTAACCCCATAAGCACCAATATGCTGCGTAATACCACCACTCTCACCTGCAATCACATTCTCTTCACGTATGTAATCTAAAAGTGAGGTTTTACCGTGATCTACGTGACCCATTACCGTTACAATAGGAGCTCTTGGTTTAAGATCTTCTGGCGCATCTTCCTGTACAGCAACAGATTCTTTAATATCTGCATTTACAAAATCAACCTCATAGCCAAATTCATCTGCAACGATAGATAATGTTTCAGCATCTAGACGCTGATTCATTGTAACCATCATTCCTAATGACATACAAGCAGAAATCACTTTAGTGACCTGAACATCCATCATCGTGGCAACCTCACTTACAGTAACAAATTCGGTAACTTTTAAAACTTTGTTTTCTGCTTCTTGCTGAGCTTGCTCGTCTTCATTCTTTTGACGGTGTTGATCTCTCTTATCTCTACGATATTTAGCACCTTTACCTTTACTCGATTTACCTTGAAGTTTTTCTAAGGTTTCGCGCACTTGTTTCTGTACTTCTTCTTCAGTAGGCTCCTCCTTAACTACAGGTGTAGCACCTCTTCTGTTTCCGCTACCAGATGTATTACGTGTATTTTTTCCGCGTGTATTAGCGTTAGAACCTGCGGTATTCGCCCCTGGAGCACCCGGAGCTTTACTTATTCGCTTACGCTTGCGTTTTTTATCATCATTAACAACGGGCTTCTTCTTCTTTTCTGGTTTTTTAAACTGAGATAAATCAATTTTTTGACCGGTAAAGTTAGGACCGTCTAATTTTTTATAATCTGTTTTTAAAACATCATCCCCAAGTTTAGGCTCTTCTTTCTTAGGTTCTGCTTTTTGTTCCTGAGGTTTTGCACCTACTTTAACAGAAACTTCCTTCTTTGCCTCAACAGGAGCTACTTTAGGAGCTTCTTCAACCTTTGGCTCGGCCTTAGCAACCTCTTCAACCTTAGGCTTAGGAGTTTCTTCAACTTTCTTAGCCTCTTCTTTAGCTTCAGCTGGGGCCTCCTCTTTAGAAGCAGCTTCAACTTTAGATTCTGAAATCTCTTCCTTAGGAGCGGCAGCCTGCTCAGCTTTAACCGGCTCTACAGGTGTTTCTTTAGGTTTGCCAGGCTTATCAAGATCTATTTTACCTACTTGCTTTGGACCCTGAAGATTAGTTTTAGCACGAATAACCTCAGACTGAGTTTCTCGCGTCTGACGTTTTTCTTCAATTTCTTCTTCACGAGCTATACGCAACGCCTCCTTCTCTTTTTGCTTCTCTTGAGCTACCTCTTTTGACGCTACTTTTTTATTGGCATCTGTCTGAAATTGATCAGATAGTACCTCGTAGATTTCGGCAGAGATTTTTGTAGTAGGACGTGCTTCAATTTCGTGACCTTTTTCCTTTAGGAAATCTACTGCACGATCAAGTGAAATATTAAGTTCACGTAATACCTTATTTAACCTCATGTTTCTTACTTCTGCCATAAAATGCTATAATTCGCTATAAAATTAACCTAAAAAACCTGTACACTCCTAGTTATTGTTCAAACTCTTCACGAAGAATACGCATTACATCTAACACGGTTTCTTCCTCAAGGTCTGTTCTGCGTACAAGATCTTCTACGTCTTGTTCTAAAATACTTTTTGCGGTATCTAAACCTATTTTTGAAAACTCAGCTATTACCCAAGCTTCAACTTCATCAGAAAATTCGGAAAGCTCTACATCCTCTTCCACTCCTTCTCTGTACACATCAATCTCATAACCTGTTAGCTGACCAGCTAAACGAATGTTATGACCACCTCTACCAATTGCTTTTGAAACCTCTTCAGGCTTAAGCATAACCTCTGCTGTTTTATTCTCTTCATTTATTTTAATTGAAGTAATTTTTGCAGGACTTAATGCTCGTGTTATAAAAAGTTGCAGGTTAGACGTGTAATTGATTACATCTATATTCTCATTACCTAGCTCACGAACTATACCATGTATACGCGAACCTTTCATTCCCACACAGGCACCTACAGGATCTATACGATCGTCATAAGAGTCTACTGCTACTTTTGCTTTCTCACCAGGAATACGCACCACTTTTTTAACAGTAATTAAACCATCAAAAACTTCAGGTATTTCTGACTCAAACAATTTCTCCAAAAATAACGGAGAAGTACGGGACATTATAATAGAAGGCTTATTGCCTTTTAACTCTACACTCTCTATAATACCTCTTACACTTTCCCCTTTGCGGAAAAAATCTGATGGTATTTGTTTTTCTTTAGGCATTATGATCTCATTACCCTCATCATCAAGTAAAATGATCGCACGATGTCTAATATGATGCACTTCTGCATTATAAAGCTCTCCTTCAAGATCTTTAAATTGCTTGTATATATTTGTATTATCGTGCTCGTGAATCTTACTAATTAAATTTTGACGTAACGCCAAAATAGATCTACGACCTAAGTCTATTAATTTAACCTCTTGAGATACATCTTCACCTACCTCAAAATCTGGTTCGATTTTACGCGCTTCAGTTAAACTTATTTCAGAATTCTCATCTTCTACCTCTCCATCTGCAACAACAACACGATTACGCCAAATCTCTAAATCCCCTTTGTCAGGATTAATAATTATATCAAAATTATCATCACTTCCAAAACGTTTTTTCAAGGTACTTCTAAAAACCTCTTCGAGTATTGCCATAAGCATTACTCTATCTATTAGCTTATCATCTTTAAACTCTGAAAACGATTCGATTAACGCAATATTTTCCATGCTATGTACTTAAAATTTTATCTTAACTTTTGCTTGCTCAATAGTATCAAAAGAGATTACCTCTTCTTTATCAACCGTAATTTTACCTTTCCCTACTTCTTTAGGAACGCGTTCTTTCCAAGATAATGTGATAGTATTTTCTTCGGCCTTAGTAAGTAACCCGGTAATTTTTGAGCCATCCTGAAGCTTTACCTCAAGATCTCTCCCAACATTCTTTTTGTACTGTCTTTTATTAATTAATGGCTCTGTAGCACCAGAAGACATCACTTCAAGAGAAAAATCTTCTTCCTCTCTATCAAGATTATGCTCTACCTTACGACTCACATTTATACAATCCTGAACGGTAACACCCTCATCACCATCAATCACAACAGTAATTTCGTTATTTCCTTTAAAACTAAGGTCTACTAAAAATAGCGACTCATATTCTTCAAACGCCTCTACTAAAAGAGCTTTTACTTTTTCCTTCAACATGATCCTATAAAAAGAGGGGACTTTAAGTGCCCCCTCGTTTAATTTTTTCTTAATTAACGCTGCAAATATAGTAATAATTTTGAAGTTTTAAAAACCCTATACAATAGCATTGTGTAGGTATTAACTAAAAACCAATTTAATAGCAAATACCTACCATTAAATAGCTCCTCAAAATTTAAAATTTATACCTAAAATAGTTAATACTATTCTAAATAACATTTCATTAAAACTTTAGATTAAAAAACAGAGTTAAATTCAATTAAAATCTAAACCAGTCTTTATGAAAGCAACCACTCAAGAGATCCTAGTTAATCTATTTCAGATTATTGATCGCAACTGTACAAACAACCTTCGTTCTGCACAATCTGAAAGCATTCAAAAAGCTATTCTGAAAAAATTTTTCAAAGCCTCTGAAGTGGTGATAGAACATAAAGAAGATATTACATTAATTCGCCTGAAGTCGATTTTGTCTGATTCCCCAGACACGGAAGCTTTAATAGAGATTGAATCATCTCAACTAAAATCCTTTTTATGTGATTGCATAAAAAAAGACACACACGGAATCACTTTTTATACAAACATGCTTCACTACTTAACTACAAATAAAAAGGCCTAAATAAGTGGAAACTTTTTAAATAAAAAAAATCCGAATCTAAGATTCGGATTTTTTTTTGTTGGCCTACTAGGGCTCGAACCTAGACTCTTCTGGACCAAAACCAGACGTGTTGCCAGTTACACCATAGGCCATTAACCTTCTTCGTTAAAAAAGAAAACACTCACCTGACTTGCGAATGCGGCTGCAAATTTAAAACAAACTTTTAGACCAGCAAATATTTTTTTTAAAAACTTTCAAAACAAAAAATATTTTTATTCCTGGCGTCGTTTTAAGTAAAACAGAATTCATTACCGTATTAATTCTTAAATTCGCTGCTTGCTAAATTTGCCTTATGATAAACTTCAATTTCCCGAAGTACAATAAAATAGTTGGTTGGTGTGCATTTGCTGTTGCATTAATCACTTACAGCTTAACAGTAGAACCCACAGCCAGTTTCTGGGATGCCGGTGAGTATATATCAACCTCTTCAAAATTAGAAATTGGGCATCCGCCGGGAGCACCTTTATATCAAATGTTGGGAGCATTTTTTTCAATCTTTGCACCAGATGCCACTTACGTTGCCCTTTGCGTGAATTTCATGTCATGTTTAGCCTCTGCATTTACCATCTTATTTATGTGCTGGTCCATTTCTCTATTATTGCGTAAGCTCTTAAAACGCAATAAAGAAATTCTTACTGACACAGATCAAATGGCAATTTTAGCAGCCTCTTTTATAGGATCAACTGCATTTGCATTTACAGATAGTTTCTGGTTTAATGCTGTTGAAGCAGAAGTATATGCGATGGCCATGTTTATGCTATCAGCGCTTTTTTATGTAGCCCTTTTATGGGAGCGTGATATGTTTAAGCCGCGAGGCAACAGATGGCTTATGCTTATCTGTTTTATTATAGGACTTTCCTTTGGGGTTCACTTTATGGCCCTACTAACAATTCCTGCAATAGGTTTTTTATATTTCTTTAAAAATTACAAAACCATTACGGTAAAGAACTTTATTGTTGCTAACGTAATTGTAGTGGCAGTATTAATGTTCATTTTTAAATTCTTGCTACCCTATACCTTAAGCTTCTTTGGTTATGCCGAAGTATTCTTTGTAAACAGCTTCGGACTCCCTTTTAACAGCGGGACTATAATTGCAGGAATCGCATTTATTGCTATTTTCTATTTCTTGCTGAAGTTTACACGTAAAAAGTCATACTACCAGCTAAACACGCTAATTCTTTCGATATTATTTATTTTTATTGGGTTTTCGAGTTGGCTGATGCTTCCTATACGCGCAAATGCCGGCACTACTATAAATGAAAATAACCCAAACAACGCTCGAGAACTACTTGCATACTACAATAGAGAACAGTATCCAGAAACGCATTTGTTTTACGGCCCTCAATTCACCGAAATTTTTGGTGGGCTAGATGCTCAAAACCCATACGTTGACGGCAAACCTAACTATGAAAAAGATGAAAAAAGCGGGAAGTACATCATAGTTAACGAATGGAAAAATGCAGTTCAAAACTCAGAAGACCGTCATAAAGTTTTTCTACCACGTATGTGGAGTACAGACCATATGGCAAACTATATGCAGTTCACAGGGCCATTGCAGTTTCAGGTGAAGGCAGAATATGCAGATAATCAAGAATTACAACAAGCTGTCGCACAATTTAAGTCTGATTATGCTCAAGGTCGCATTGATAATGAAGGCTTTCAGGCTTTCTTAATGCGCATACGACAATATATAGATGTTGATCCTCCTTCATTTTCAGACAACCTTGCGTATATGTTTGATTTTCAATTTGGTTACATGTACTGGCGTTATTTTATGTGGAATTTCACAGGACGTCAGGATGATATTCAAGGTAATTATGACGATATACACGGTAACTGGTTAAGTGGAATTTCATTTATAGATGAAGCACGTCTAGGACCTCAGGATAATTTACCTAGTGATGTTTTAAATAATAAAGGAAGAAATATGTATTTCTTCTTACCACTTATTTTGGGACTACTCGGATTGGTTTTTCAGGCAAGTAAAGACAAAAAAAGTTTTTGGGTACTTCTTGTTTTATTTCTATTTACAGGAATTGCACTTAAAATTTATTTAAATGAGCGCGCATTTGAACCTAGGGAACGAGATTATGCTCTAGTAGGTTCGTTTTATGTATTTGCTATGTGGATAGGTTTTGGAGTATATGCACTTTATGATATGCTTAAAGATAAACTTAGTGCAAAGGTTGTTTTACCTATTGTTACCGTAGCATGCCTACTAGCTGCACCCGTAATTTTAGCAGCTCAAAACTGGGATGATCACGACCGTTCTAACCGAAAAACCGCGTTAGCCATGGCAAAAATGTATTTAGACAGTTGTGATGAAAATGCTATTCTATTCACTATAGGTGACAATGACACCTTTGCTCTATGGTATGCTCAGGAGATTGAAGGTTATAGAAGAGACGTGCGCATTATAAATACCAGTCTTTTTCAGACATCATGGTACATAGATGATATGAAGCGTAAAGCTTATGAGAGTGATCCTATCCCTTCTCAACTTACCCACGATAAATATGTAGCCGGAAACAGAGATGCAATTTGGTATAATGAGTTAAGACCAAATGATACTTTAGATATTAAAACCTGGATGAACTGGATAGCCAGTGATGACCCCAGAACAATGGAAGAATTGCAAAGCGGTACGATGGTTCACACCTACCCGACTAAACTTGTGAGCATACTTGTTGACAAAAACACTGTTTTAAAAAATGGCATTGTAGCACAAAAAGATGGAGATTTAATTGTTCCTAATATCGTTGTTAACATTAAGGAAGACGTGCTTTATAAAAATCGCCTTCTAATGCTAGACGTCGTGGCTAACAACAACTGGGAACGTCCTATTTATTTTACAGGCGGCAGCTTTGGGGACGATGACTACTTGTGGATGAAAGATTTTCTTCAGCTTGATGGTGTTTGCTACAAACTTGTACCTATACGCACTCCTATAGACCCGCAATCTCCTTATGATATGGGCCGAATAGATTCAGATAAATTTTATGATATCGCAATGAATTGGTATTGGGGTAATAGTGGCGATCCTGATGTTTATCACGATACCGAAACCCGTCGTAATGGTATCACCTACCGCGGAAATCTTGCTCGTCTAACCGAAACGCTAATTAATGAGCAAGAATTTAATAAAGCCAAAAATATTCTCGACCTGGCTATGGAAAAAATGCCGGTAGAAACTTTTGAATATTACACATTATTAGAACCCTATATTAGTGGTTATTATCAAGTAGGTGAACAGGAAAAAGCACGTGAATTATGGAATTCTGTCGCTAAAAAATATCAGGAAAAATTGAATTACTGGAGTACTGTAAATCTCAACAAGCAGTATAAATATGCACAGGATATCATTACAGATATTGAACGCTACCGAAGTCTGGTTGATCTTTTAATACGTAATCAGGATCAAGACATTTTGCCTGAGAAAGCAAAAGAGTTCAACTCGTATCTACGTAAGTTTAGTCAGTTTTATGGTGAAGACGAGACAGCTCCTGAAACTGCTCAACCCACAGAAAACTTAAGAGATACTTCTATTGCAATCCCAAAAGATACTACGCGATAATGTTTGAAGAATTTAACTTACCGGTAAAGACGCCTAAATTAGTTAAGCGTCTTTACAGTAAGTACATATGGGATAAAATAATTGCGAATGACTCTCAAAAAGATATTTACCTCACTTTTGATGATGGCCCCATACCAGAGGTTACTCCATGGGTAATAGACACTCTTAAAGCGTATAACGCTAAGGCCACTTTTTTCTGTATAGGTGAAAATGTTTTTAAGAATCCTACCACTTTTGAATACTTAAAGAATAGTGGTAATAGCATAGGTAATCACACCTACAATCATCTCAACGGCTGGAAAACAGAAACAACCACCTATATTTCTAATTTCTTAAAAGCGGAAGCGGTAATGGAATCTAAGCTTTCAGCAATTCAAAAAATCTTTAGACCTCCCTATGGGAAAATAAAGAAAAATCAAGCTGAAAATTTGATTGCTAGAGGTTACGACATTATTATGTATGATGTTATAGCCCGCGATTGGGACCCTAACATCACAAAAGAGCTGTGCTTAAAAAATGTTTTAAAAAACTCAGTAAATGGTAGTATTGTCGTTTTTCATGACAGCCTTAAAGCAGAAAGAAATCTGCGATATACACTTCCCAAAGTATTAAAGCATTTTTCTGAATTAGGATATGAGTTTAAAGGTCTTTAAACAAATTTTTGCACAATCGAAATTAAAGAGTTAGCATCAAGTTCCCCGCTTTGACGCCATTTCATCTCCCCTTTCTTATAAATAACTAATGTAGGAAGTCCTTTAATTCGCAAAGCTTCGGCAAGTTCTGGATTTTTATCTACATCTATTTTTACAACTTTAACTTTATCGCCTAGTGCCGCCGCAACATCACGCAAGATTGCATGCATTGTAGTTGATTGTTCATTCCATTCTGTATAAAAATCAAGCAATACCGGAATTTGCAAATCAATGAGTGCTCCAAATTTTGACATAGTTCACGCTCTTTTAGAGTGTTAAATATAAGGCTAAAAGCCTTAAAAGCTTTATTTTAAGAAAACATTATAAAAAAGACGCTCATTTATTAATTTCCTATAAGATTATAGCTCGTAACTAAAAATTGATTAGGAGTAGAAGATATATTTCTTTCTACATAAATTTCAATGTAATCATTAGGATTTACATCAACGGTACCTATAATTGACAATCCTTGCCTGTCGTTAGTGTTTATTATATCATAAATAACTTCGGTTCCCGAAACGATAGTGCCATTTTTTCGGATTGAAAAAGTAACTCGCATACCTCCTATGGCAGTGAATGATATTGCTCCAAAAATATTAATAGCTCGGGATTTTTTTCCTTGGTATACTAATCTATTTGAAACACCCCCATTAGCCATTCTAAAAAGTCGGGTTGACAATGTTGTGACGGGAAGTTTTATTGCTGATGATCCCAATACAGTAACTGGTGCAGAATCAAAATATATATTACCTGTAGCTTCATTATCTGATTCTGCCGGTATACCGGGACAATTAACAGTCCAATTGTTTGTGAAATTATACCCTGCAAATGACCCTGTTGTGTATTTATTAATATAAGTAGCTGATGTCCCTGTAAAAACCGTTCCTAAGATTACACCACTCCCTGCTAATACAGGATCGGCACTCACATCAATAGCTACAGCAGACCCGTTTACCGTACTAAAGCCACTAACCTTTTCTATCAATCCAAAATTACCCGTAAATTTTTCATATGTACCTAAATTTGTTCCTAACCAGGCCTGATTATTTAGCAATAAATTACCGATATTAGAATAGGAAACACCATTTTTATTACCTACAAACTGTACAATATTTGAAAATAGTAACCCGATTCCTGAGACAGAACCTACACTTGTAGTCATACCATTAATAATGGTGTTTTGTATTAATAAAGATTCTGAAGAGGCAATCCCCGGCCCGGTTATCTCAAATGCTTTAGACCCCTTAAGTGTAACATTACGAATACTTCCGCCTGTGGCTCCTTTAAAAATAACACCCCCAGGAAAATTCAAAACATCTTCGCCTGCATCTAAGCCAGCTACGTATGCTCCATTTAGATTTATAGAAGCGGTTAAAGTTATTTCGCCATTTATCTCATAATAAACATTCTCATCTAGCGTGATTGAACCCGCAGAAACTGCCGGAAAATCTGCCTGGCTTTTTACTAAAACATAATTGTCTCTTTTATTGGTACCATCAACCTTTGACCAGGTAGAAGATTTATAGTAATAAAAAGATGACTCATCTGTATCGTAAACTAAAAGTCCGTTTGCAGGATTACTTATTGCAAGTCTATTTATTGTTGTCATTCTAGGAGTTAAAAAACCCTTTGTATCAGAATGGATTTCAAGCAAAGCTGAAGTGTTGGGAGTGGTTGTTCCTATACCTACTTGAGCATAGCTAGTTAAACCTAAAAAAAACAACAAGAGCAGAAAAATATTTTTAACGTACATCATAATCACATATTAGATCTAAACTAATATATGTATTTCAAGTTAAATAATATAACTTTTATCGATATTTATTAATAATATAAATTTATTAGGTAGGAATTTTATTACTGTGATGTTTTATTGTTTTCGTTTTAATTCAATAACAGTGACTTCTGGCCAAATTCCTACTCGACCGGGATAACCTAAATATCCAAATCCACGATTAACATTAAGAATCCTATTATTTTCCTTATATATACCTGCCCAGTTTTCATATCGGTATTGAACAGGACTCCATCTTAAAAAGCCCGGAATCTCTATACCAAATTGCATCCCATGGGTATGACCACTCAATGTTAATTGATAATTTTTAGGATCTTTTTTTATGCGCTCTGCCCAGTACGAGGGATCGTGACTCATTAAAACTTTAAAATCATCTTTAGATAAACCTTTAGAAGCCTTATCAATATCTCCGACTTGCTTAAAACCGGCTCCCCAGTTTTCTACACCCACTAACGCAATACGCTCGCCTTTTCGCTCTATAAACCTATGCTCATTTAATAGAAGCTGCCAACCCATTTGAGCTTCAATACTTTTTAGCTGGTTTAAATTTTCTTGCTTAGCTATCTGGGATTCCCAATCTGCATAATCGCCGTAATCATGGTTTCCCAAAACAGAATAAACCCCATCTTCAGCTTTTAAAGTAGAGAAAAGCTGAGACCAATTAGTCATTTCACTTGCAAAGTTATTTACTAAATCTCCTGTGAATAAGATAAGATCACTTTCTTGTTTATTTACAAGATCGACCCCGTAAGCTATTTTAGTTTCGTCATCAAAACTTCCACTGTGTATATCACTTATTTGAGTTATACGATATCCATCAAATGCTTCCGGAAGATCCTCAAACTCTAACGTATAAGAAAGCACCCTGTATCTATACTTGCCCTTGTACATTCCGTAGATTAACGAGGCGAAAGGTATCGCGGCAATACCTAGAGCCACCGTACTTATAAATTTACGCCTTGAGGGTAATTCAAAAGATTCTGACTTTCCAAATAGTGTAGTTATCAAACCAACCAAAAATCGAACAAGATCTTCACCAAACATGATAATGAGCAAGATTAATTTCGGAACAAAAAAGACAAGAAACCAACCAAAAATATACATCTCGTGCGATTCAATTCCTTTAGACCTGTCCATAGTAGAAAGCGTATATATTAAAACACCCAATACAGTTAAAGACACGATTATATAAATTGAATTGAGCCATATACTCTTAGAAAAAGTTCTAAAAGCTTGAAAAGCGTATATATCAATAAGAATATAAAAGACAATAAATAAAACCCACCGCATATTTAAAATTTTGACGCAGCAATATTAATAAAGCAATGTGTTTAAAATTCTTATTAAAACTTATATTTTTAAGAAATCTATTTAAAAAAGGCTATTCACTATCTAATAATTATTCAGCACAAAACAACCCACATGAAACGTCGCAATTTTATTACCACTACAAGCTTAAATACCATAGCTATAGGACTAGGCATAAACAGTTTTGCTCAAGCTAAAACTCAAACTAAAAACAATCAAGATTTATCTACCTCTAAAATGAACGAAACTGCTGTAGCAATTTGCACATGGGAATTTACTAAAGCAAACGCAACAGCGGGTGCACTTTTAGATCAGGGATATTCTGCATTAGATGCGGTAATTGCAGGCGTTGCAGTTGAAGAAGAAAATATTAAAAATACAACCGTAGGAAAAGGGGGCTCTCCAGATCGCGAAGGAAATGTAACCTTAGATGCCTGCGTGATGGATCATACCGGGAATTGTGGTTCTGTAATGTGTGTAGAAAACATAACCAATGTTGCCGCACTTGCGCGTAAAGTAATGGAAGATACACCGCATGTAATTATGGTAGGAAAAGGAGCTGAAGAATTAGCCGTCGCTAGTGGTTTTACTTCAGAAAAACTATTAACAGAGGAGTCTGAAAAAGCATGGAAAGAATGGCTAAAAACATCAGACTATAAACCAATAATTAATATTGAAAACCACGATACTATAGGAATGCTAGGCCTTGACAAAGAAGGAAATATTTCTGGTGCGTGTACAACTTCTGGTCTGGCATATAAAATGAAAGGCCGTGTAGGTGATAGCCCCGTGATAGGTAGTGGGTTGTTTATAGACAATACTATAGGCGGTGCTGCTGCTACAGGAATGGGGGAAGAAGTTATTAAAACAGTAGGCAGTTTTTTAATTGTGGAACTTATGCGAAATGGAATGACGCCACAGGAAGCATGTGAAGAAGCTGTACGCCGTATTGTAACCTCAAATCCTAATCATATAAATTTTCAAGTCGCTTATATTGCTATAAATAAAAAAGGAGAGACAGGCTGCTATTGCATTCACCCAGGCTTTAAAATGATGCACTATAGTAATCAAGAAAATAAGCCAATCGTCGCAGGTAGTTATTTAAAATCTTAGAAAATCGAATAGATTTTTTAAATGTTTTTTTTTACAGAAAAAAACTTTAGTTTTGTTTCACGCTTTTTAAGGCAGAAAATATTTAAGACTGTTGTAATTGACTTGTAATAATCAATTATGATTTGGGGTGAAAGCCAGCTCTTGTAGCTGGCTTTCTTTATTTTTATAAATTCCATGATTACAGAAATTACTAATTGTAACTAATTTCGGGGTGGTCAGCGAGGTTTACGTGAAGCTACAATCCTCTAAAATATTCAAACCGAAGCGAAGCGTTATTCCAATATCACTGTAGCTGGCTTTCTTTATTTATATAAATTCCTTGATTACAGAAATTTCTAATTGTAACTAAATTTCGGGGTGGTGAGTGAGGTTTTCGTGAAGTTACAATTCACTAATTAATTCTTATCTCAAATACATACAGCTATATTGATAATCAATTACGGCTTTACCAATTTTGAGAACATCTGCACCTATTATACCACTTACAGGATCAGCATCGTGATTAATTAATGCTTGATTCACGTGAGAAAGATCAAATAATACTATTGATAAATTCTTAGTAGACCAGGTATCTATTTCAATTAAATTATCTTGAGCAATTTGGGTTAACATATCTATAGCTCCTGCACCAGCAGCTTTTACTTCACTTTCTTTGGCATATAATTTAAAACGCTCAAGATCTTCAAAACCTATACAGGTATTAGACGCACCTGTATCTAAAATAAAGTCTCCTTTGACACCATTTATAACAGCCTCAAATTTTAAATGCCCAGTACCTACAGGTTTAAGCGGTATTCTAGTGTACTTTTTTTTCTTTAAAAACTGCCAGAGTGAAATCATATCAAATGCTAGATGACCAAACTTAGATTAAATAAAACTTTTTGAATTTTAATTTTTTAATAAAGTTTACCAACGCTAAAGGCTAAGTTTTAAATTTACCCCATATGTTTATAGACACCCATACCCATCTGTACAGCGAATCTTTTGATGAGGATCGCGATGCCATGATTGCAAGAGCCCAACTGAAATCAATAACACATTTTATGCTGCCGGCTATAGATTCTACATACACATCAAAAATGTGGGATTTAAAAAAGAAATATCCAGAGGCTATGCATGTAATGGCAGGCTTACACCCTACACACGTTAAGCCCGAAAGTCTTAAAGGCGAATTAGAACATGTTGCCCAGCAACTCGGTTCAAAAAAACATTGCGCTGTTGGCGAAATAGGTATAGACTTATATTGGGATCAATCAACAAAAGAAATTCAACAAGAGGCTTTTGCTAAACAAATACACTGGGCAAAAGAATATGACTTACCTATTGTGATACATTGCCGAGATGCTTTTAAAGAAGTATTTGAGGTTCTCAAAAATGAAAATAATGATCGTTTGAGAGGTATTTTTCATTGTTTTACAGGAACTGAAGAAGATGCCTTACAAGCTTTAGACTTTAATCTTAAATTGGGAATAGGCGGTGTAGCCACATTCAAGAATGGAAAAATAGATCAGTTTTTAAAGAAGATTGATCTAAACCACATCGTATTAGAGACAGACGCTCCTTATCTCGCTCCAACACCCTACCGCGGCAAGCGCAACGAAAGTAGTTACCTTATTGAAGTAGCACAAAAACTTTCAGATATTTACAGTATTTCTCTCTCAGAAATAGGTGAGATTACCACAAAAAATGCCAAAAATATTTTTAACCTTGACTGATCAATAAAATATTTTGTTCTTTTACGATCAAACTAAAAAATAATTTGTGTCAAAATTTGACTCCATAAGACCCTATGACGATTCTGAAGTACATGAAGCACTTCAGACACATTATCGCCATCCCATGTTTCAGGCTTTGTTGCAATTCACATTTCCTGACAAATCCTTAAGGGAAATAAAAGAAATCATAAACGAATGTCATTCAATTTTTGACTTTCAGAGTAAAATCATCTATAAGTCAGTTCAAAAAATAATGGAAAAGAGCACCGATGGGTTCTCTACTTCGGGATTTGAGAATTTAGAGAAGGGAAAAGCGTATTTCTATTTGTCTAATCATCGTGATATTATTTTAGACACTTCCTTTATAAATGTTGCACTCTATGACAATGATCTTGTAATGACTGCATCAGCAATAGGTGATAATCTGGTTCAAAAACCATTTTTAATGGCACTTGCCAGACTTAATCGAAGCTTTCTTGTTCAACGCAGTTTGACCCCAAGAGAGATGCTACTAAGCTCTAAAAATCTATCAGAATACGTTGCTCATGTCTTAAATAACAACAATCAATCTATATGGATGGCGCAGCGCGAGGGGCGTACAAAGGATGGAAGCGACAAAACCCAGCAGGGAGTTCTTAAAATGATAGGAATGGCACGTCGTGATAAGCCGGTGATTCCATTTCTAAAAGATTTAAATATTCGACCAGTAGCTATCTCATATGAGTTTGACCCTACAGATGTCTTAAAAGTACCTGAGCTTATTGCTAAAAGTGAAGATACAGCTTATGTAAAAAGTAATAATGAAGACTTTAATAGTATATTAAGAGGAGCTCTTGGAAATAAAAAAAGAGTACATATCGCGACCGGAAAATTAGACACTTCGGTATTTGATGAGATTGATTCACGCGATTTATCTGATAATGATAAACTACAAGAGCTTGCTAAATATATAGACAAAGAAATTTATAGAATTTACAAGCTATGGCCTTCTAATTACATTGCCTACGATCTTTATCACAACACCAGCACGTACAGCTACACCTATACTGAAAAAGATAAAAGGGCTTTTGAACGCAGGCTAGAGCGCAGAATAGATTCTAACAGAGAAATTGCACGGGAAAGTTTTCTTTTAATGTATGCTAACCCCGTAATTAATAAACTTAAAAGTATTGAGTAAATTATCTAGAATCTTATTGATTTATACAGGTGGAACAATAGGAATGATTAAAGATTTTGAAACGGGAGCTTTAAAATCGTTCGACTTTAATGATCTTTTAGACAAAATCCCAGAACTACGTCTAATTGAATGTACTATTGAAACCATAAGCTTTGAGAAACCTATAGATAGCTCAAATATGAACCCTAAACTTTGGGGAGACTTATGCGCAATCATAGAAAAACATTATGACCGTTTTGACGGATTTGTAATTCTACACGGTAGTGACACGATGAGTTATACAGCTTCAGCGCTAAGCTTTATGTTAGAAAATTTATCAAAACCGGTTATTCTTACAGGATCTCAACTCCCTATAGGTGATTTAAGAACAGATGCAAAAGAAAATCTAATTACTGCTATACAAATAGCTGCATTAAAAAAAAGAGGTAGATCTTATATTACTGAGGTTGGACTCTATTTTGAATACAAATTATATCGAGGTAACCGGAGTTCAAAAATAAGTGCTGAGCATTTTGAAGCATTTAAATCACCTAACTATCCTCCATTAATAACCTCTGGTGTTCATTTGACAATTGAAGACGAAAAATTGCTTCCCTACACCAGAAAAAAGTTGAAAATTCATAAAGAATTAAAAACAGACGTGCTTGTAGTACATCTTTATCCCGGTATAAATGAAAATCTACTAACAAATATGTTTGAAAAATTAACCTACAGTGGCGTAATTATAATGACATTTGGGCCGGAAATGGCACTACAGAAGGTTGGTTTATCGATTTATTAAAAAAAATTATCAATAAAGGAATCCCCCTGGTAAACATTACGCAATGCAAATGGGGAAGTGTACAAATGGGTAATTATGAGACCAGTACAGCACTTAAAGAGCTTGGTGTTATTTCGGGAAAAGACTTAACAATAGAAGCTGCAATAACTAAAATGATGTATCTTAATAGTCAAAATTTGTCTCCAAAGGTCTTTAAGACTATATTTGAAACTTCACTAAGGGGAGAAATGAGTTGATAAGAAATTATTATTATTTTCGATGTTCCTTTTGGGATTTGACATATTTTTTGTTATTTGGCAGCCTGTCACAAAGGCTTCGGCTCAACAAATTAAAGAGAGGTGGCCGAGCGGTCGAAGGCGCACGCCTGGAAAGCGTGTATACGCCAAAAGCGTATCGAGGGTTCGAATCCCTTCCTCTCTGCTATTTTTTAATATTTGAATAATTAATTTTATATCTTTATCCTTTACTAACTAAATTTTTAAGATCAAAAGCAATGAAAAGAGTATTTTCTATTCTAGTAATCACAGCTGTAATCGCTTTAGGCAATCTTACAGTTCAAGCAAATACTGCCTCTTTAATGTCTGTTAACGCAACAGTATTAACTGCAGTTCAAGATGAAGCTCCAGAAGAAGCTGCAGCCGCAGACACTGATGAAGAGTCTTTATCATTTACTCAAGAGTTAAAGAAACGTTTTATAGAAGGGGGACCTGGATTTATGGGTATCGTACTTTTATGTCTTATTTTAGGTCTTGCTATTGCAATTGAACGTATTATTTACTTAAACCTTGCAAGCACAAATACAGCTAAATTAGCTCAAGATGTAGAAGATGCATTGAATAGCGGTGGTATTGAAGCTGCAAAAGACGTTTGTAGAAATACAAGAGGTCCTGTTGCATCTATATATTACCAAGGTCTTGATCGTGTAGACGAGGGCGTTGACGCTGCAGAAAAAGCTGTTGTAGCTTACGGTGGTGTACAGATGGGGCTTCTAGAAAAGAACGTATCTTGGGTTTCTTTATTTATTGCACTTGCACCGATGCTTGGTTTCATGGGTACAGTAATAGGTATGATACAGGCATTTGATAAGATTGAGGCTGCAGGAGATATGCAACCATCACTTGTTGCTGGTGGTATTAAAGTAGCACTTTTAACAACTGTATTTGGTCTTATCGTTGCGATTATACTTCAAATCTTTTATAACTATATCATTGCTAAAATTGATAGCATCGTAAATGATATGGAAGATGCTTCAATCACTTTGATTGATATGCTTGTACGTTACAAGAAGTAATAATCCTTTTAAATACATAACTTAATTATGTTACATAAAATTCTAAAAATAGTTGCACTAATCCTGTCGATTTTAGGAGCCGTATGGCTTGTTAGAATCATTCTTGCAGGAGATACTGCAATACTAGATTCAGCAGATTTACAAGATAGCCTGGTTACACCATTTATTTACATTGCTTATTTCATTTTTGCAATAGCATTGGTATTTGTCTTGGTATTTGTAATTAAGAATATATTCACTAGTGGTTCGTCAATAAAAGGAACTTTAATAGGGCTTGGCGCATTCTTAGCTGTTGTAGCTATATCTTTCCTACTAGCTTCTGGTGAAGAAACTCCAATGAGAGATGGTGAAGTGCTTTCCGCTAGTGCATCAAGATGGGTAGAAGCAGGTATTTACGCTTTTTACATTCTAGCTCTAGTTGCTGTGGGTGCAATGGTATTCTCAGGTGTTAAGAAATTAGCTAAATAAAATAAATTATGGCAAAGAGATCAGCTCCAGAAGTGAATGCAGGTTCGATGGCAGATATTGCCTTCTTACTTCTTATTTTCTTTCTGGTTACAACTACAATTGAAACAGATAGCGGTATAAGCCGTAAATTGCCTCCCAAGTTAGAGGATAATCAACCACCTCCGCCTATTATTAAAGAGCGTAACTTATTTACTGTTGTAGTAAATAGTAATAACGAACTTTTGGTAGAAGATGCGTTGATGGATCTTAAAGATTTGAGAGCGGCAGCAGTTGAATTTTTAGATAATGGAGCTGAAGATTGTAATTACTGCCAGGGTGCAAAAGCGGAAAATAGCTCTACTAATCCAACTAAAGCGATTATTTCTTTAGTAAATAATAGAGGTACATCTTACAAAAGGTATATAGCTGTTCAAAATGAACTTGTAGCTGCTTATAATCAGCTAAGAGATCGTGAAGCAATGAGTAGATACGGTGAATCTTTTGTTTCGTTAGAATCACGTTATAATGACGCGAGAACTACTCAAGCAAATAAAGATAAGCTTAAGCCGAAAATTGAACTCATTAGAGAATTATATCCTGAGAAGCTTTCTGAGGCAGAACCGAAATAATACTACTAAAACTTAATAAATACATACTATGTCTAAGTTTAATAAGAAAAAGGGAGGTGAACTACCAGCTATTTCTACGGCTTCATTGCCAGATATAGTTTTCATGTTGTTATTCTTCTTTATGGTTGCTACTGTAATGCGTGAAAATACCTTAATGGTTAAAAACAATTTACCAACGGCAAACCAAATTGAGAAACTTGACAAAAAAGATCTTGTTATGTACATATTTGCTGGAGAACCAGTGGATAGGTATCAAGCAAAATTTGGAACATCTGCAAAAATTCAGTTAAATGATAAATTTGCAGAAGTTAAAGAAATCCAAGATTTTATTTATCAAGAAAGAGCAAGTAAACGTGAAGAACTGGTAGACTATTTAACTACTGCTCTTAAAGTTGATGGCGATAGTAAAATGGGTCTTATTTCTGATATTAAACAAGAACTTAGGACTGCTAATGCTCTTAAAATTAATTATGTTACTAAGTCTGGTGACGCTGTTAAAAATAATTAAGATACATTAAATATTGCATTATTCTTAAAAGTTAAAAAACGCTCTGATTTTCAGGGCGTTTTTTTATTAACTTTAAATTCAACATCAATACTTCTAAAATAATTTTGACCTCTTCCTAATAAATATTTAAGTTGCTTAAAAATGCTTCAATCTTCTAAATCTACCCTTGTTATTTTATTCGTACTATTTTCAATAGTTACAAAAAGCAACGCGCAGGACAGCCTAATTGAGACCATAGATAGTTTACAACTTGATCAAAAATATAGGGAGGATCAATTTTATATTGGAGTTACTTTTAACCTACTAACCAATAAACCACAAGAACTATCTCAAAATGGATTTAGTGGTGGACTACATATCGGTTATATACGAGATATGCCAATTAATGAACAGCGCAATATTGCGATAGGTATAGGAGCTGGATTTTCGATGAACACCTACAATCAAAATTTATTTGTTGGAGAGGATCAATCTAATACTACAATTTTCAATGTAATAGATTCAGGCTATGACTATGATAAAAACTGGCTTAGCACTTATCTCATAGAAGCTCCAATTCAGCTACGATGGCGTACTTCTACTGCAGCAGATTATAAATTTTGGAGAGTATACACTGGATTGCAACTTGGCTACGTTTATGCGTACAAATTTAACTTTGAAGAAACCGGAAATCAAGTTGTACAAACTGATGTTCCTGAATTTGACAGATACAGATTAGGACTTACATTCACATTTGGTTATGACACATTTAATTTCCACTTTTATTATAACTTAAATCCGTTCTTTAAAGATGGAACTCTTATAAATGGACAACCTTTAGAGCTAAATAGCTTTAAATTAGGTCTGATGTTTTATATATTATAAAAATAAAACACTACAAGCTGAGGAAGACCTCCGGCGATTAAACCTACTACTAATTCGTGCATATTGTGGGCTTTCATCTGTAACCTTGATGCCGCAGTTAAACCTATTGCAATTACTAATAGGGAAATAATCTGAAGGTAGTTTGTAGTATAAACCATACTCAAAGCTATAATAAATCCCAGCACGCCACTAACACCTACCATATGCAGGCTTGCTTTATATTTAAAAAAACTCAAAAGCAAACAAACAGCTGAAGCTATTAAAATCCCTATAAAAAACATATATAATTCTGGGAATTCATACCCATTTATTATAACGCTAATAATAAGAAACGTTACACCCATCTGGCATATAAGCGGTACGCGTCGTTCCTTAACATCGCTCAATTCTTTGGAAGAAACAAGATTTATACTTTCTAGAAGAAAGTAAAATAAAATAGGTACTACAAGTGTTAATATACTAATCGCAAATATCTTAGCATACATAAAAGATTCTGGAACAAACTTAGGCGTAATCGTAAAATAAATACACACCCCTAGAAGTGGCATAAATAGCGGATGCATAATATAAGAAAAACTGCGAAGTATAAATTTCATTTAGATTTCCTTACGTAATCGGGCTACTGGCACATCTAATTGTTCACGATACTTTGCGACCGTTCGCCTTGCAATAGGATAGCCCTTATCTTTTAAAATCTTAGCTAATTTATCGTCGGTTAGAGGACGGCGCTTATCTTCTTCCTGAATTGTAATCTCTAAGATTTTCTTTATTTCGCGAGTAGAAACCTCTTCCCCCTGATCATTAGTCATACTTTCACTAAAGAACTCCTTGATCAATTTTGTACCGTAGGGTGTATCTACATACTTACTATTTGCTACGCGAGAAACCGTAGAAACATCCATCCCAATTTCATCTGCAATATCTTTTAAAATCATAGGACGTAGATTACGCTCATCACCAGTTAGGAAAAATTCTTTCTGGTAATTCATAATAGAATTCATAGTAACGAAAAGCGTTTGTTGACGTTGCTTTATAGCTTCAATAAACCATTTTGCAGCATCTAATTTTTGCTTTATAAACATTACCGCATCTTTTTGAGTTTTACTCTTTGCTGATGCTTCTTTATAACCTTTAAGCATATTTGTATACTCCCTTGAAACATGCATTTCAGGAGCATTACGACCGTTTAAACTAAGTTCTAGTTCACCATCTCGTATACGTATTTCAAAATCTGGGATAACGTGCTCGACAACTTTAGTATTTCCAGCGTAAGAACCTCCTGGTTTTGGGTTTAAATGCTCTATCTCATCAATAGCGGCCCTAAGTTGATCTTCAGAAATATCAAATTTAGAAAGTAATTTCTGGTAATGCTTTTTACTGAAATGATCAAAGGCCGTAGATAAAATGGATATGGCAAGTGAGACAGCCTCAGTTTCTTCTTTACGCTTTAATTGAATTAACAAACATTCTTCTAAACTACGCGCACCTACACCTGAAGGATCTAAATTCTGAACTATTTTTAATATTTTTTCTAAGGTAACCTCGTCTGTATAAATATTTTGTGTAAACGCTAAATCGTCTAAAAGATCAATTAGATCACGACGTAAATAACCACTATCATCAATGCTACCAATAAGAAATTCAGCAATTTCCATTTGTTGCTCATCTAATCTATAGGTATGCAACTGCCCCATAAGATGTTGTGTGAATGAAGTTCCCGATGCATAAGGCACCTGTCGCTCTTCGTCATCACTACTATAGTTATTTGTATTTAACCGATAACTGGGAACTTCATCATCAGACAAATAATCATCAACATTGATATCTGTCTCTATCTTTTCAGATTCATAATCGTCATCTGCACTGTTGTCAAATTCCTCATACTCATCTTTAGCTTCTTCCTTCCCACTATCGAGCGCTGGGTTTTCTTCTAGCTCTTGCTTTACCCGTTGTTCAAATGCCTGGGTAGGCAACTGAATAAGCTTCATCAGCTGTATTTGCTGAGGCGAAAGCTTCTGTGAAAGTTTAAAATTAAGTTGTTGTTTAAGCATATAGATTGACGAAACTGTTCTTACAAAAATAGAAAATTGCTGCAAGTAAAGAGTAAGAATATTTTGTTAAGACTTATATCAAAAAATCTACGCTGAAAAAAGGAAGCCCATTACGGAGTGAAGATATTATTTTTAATTGCGTATATAACCAGACCTGTGCGGTTTTTTAGACCTAATTTATGAAAGACAGATTCTCTATAACCCTCTATTGTCTTAGGACTTAAAAACATCTTTTCTGCAATCTCCTTATAAGTCATCTCAGTACACGCGTGCTTTATAAATTCTATTTCGCGTTCTTTTAAAACAATTTCTTCTTCTAATGAATGTTCAGATTTATGCACGAGTCGCTCAACAGTATTGGTATAATAAAACCCGAAATTTATCAACTCATTTAAAGCCTGTTCTAATATGCTTTTACGAGTGTCTTTAAGTAAATAACCTTTGGCACCTGAGCGTATCATTTGCATAACTACATTCTCCTCTTCTTCAATAGAAAGGGCAAGTACTTTAATATCGGGATAATGCTTAGTGAGGTACTTGGTCGCTTCAATACCACCCATAACAGGCATTTTTACATCCATTAAAACAATATCTGGTTGTAATGCGCCAGGCGATTCTAAATAATTTATGAGCTCTCTTCCGTTAACAGAAATGTTGACAACATCAAAATTTTTAAATTGACGAACTAAACCCGCAATGGCTTCAGATAAAAGGGTGTGATCGTCTACTAATGCAACTTTATACATAATTTAATCTAAAGGATAAATTAATTTTAATTGTGTTCCGGCTCCGGGTATTGAACTTATTTTAACCTGAGCTCCAATAAGATCTGCGCGTTTATCAATATTACTAAGCCCTATACCTTTGTCTGCGAGTTTATCAGAATCAAATCCCACACCATCGTCGTGCGCAATAATCTCTAAAGAATCTGCTTTAAAATGTACCAGCACTTTTAAATTTGCAGCCTTAGAATGTTTCATCGTATTCGTTATAAACTCCTGCACGATTCTAAAAAGAACAATTTCTGCCTGGGCATCAATAACAACAGAATCTCCGAGCAATTCATAAGACGCAGATAAAAATTTAAGACGGTTAAAACGGGCAACTTCCATCTCTAAAGATTTTATAAGTGACTGTCCATTTATAGCTTCAGGATTAATCGATTTTGACAACGCTCTAAGTTCATTTAAGCCCGTACCTATCGTTTCAGCAACCTCAAGCATTTCTTCCCCACCTTCTATGTTTTGTGCCTTTATTTTAGCTAAGGTGAGCAATTGACCAATATTATCGTGTAACTCCCAGCTTATATTGCGCAGTGTTTCTTCTCTAATTTCAATCTGAGTTTCTGCTATTGCCTTTTCAAAACGTTTTTCAGCCTCTATCTGCTCCCGAAGCAAACTGTTTTTACGCTTCATAAATACAGAAAACAGCACAAATACAATTACCGCAAGCAGAAAAAGAATTAACAAAACGACAAGAATGACGAGCTGTAATGTAGCTTGATCCATAACTTTAAATATTTACCAATTGCGGGCGCTTTGCACGATAAAAACCATAAGCAAAAATGATATACATAACACAATACGCCCAAAAACTAGCATTTCTTACAATACTAAAAAAAGTATTAAGGCTATTAGTTGCATCAGTTATTTGAGCCCACCCTACATACGTCATTATTACTACAGGAAGTTGAACAACACTGCTTAATAAAAGCGCAACACTTATATAAATCAATATAAAATCCTGAATTTTATTGAAATCTGTATTATTAATTGTTTCAACCAGATAAAATAGAATTATAATAATTAAAAAGAAATCTCCTGTTACAGCTGCCAGTATGGGTTTTTCTGAAAAAAAATCACTGGTTAATATAAATGACAGATAACTTAAAAGCCAGATAGCATATAAAAGCACGGTTGCTTTTCTAAATGAGGATTTTTGCAAAAACTTGTAATACAAACCATAATAAACGGTAAAGCATATAAAGTATCTAATATTATAAAATACAAAATTCATATCAACCAGCTCGGTGATATAAACGAGTGCACTTATCATTTCATTTACAAAATTGTAACCTAAGAAAAGTATAAACCATATAACCGGGGTTCCAGAAAATTTTCTCCAGTACAAAAGCCCCATTAAAAAAGAAAATAGCTCTAAAGCATCCATCGTAATTAACGAGGGATTGTTTAATATATGACCTAATCTTTCAGAAGAAACGTGAATATCCAACAGTTCTCTATTTACTATTGAAAATCTCCTCCCCCTACTGGTGGTGGTGGTGCCTCATGTCCTATATTCTCAGATAGCGACTGAATATCTTGACCTCCCATTTCAGCATCAAGAGCAGACCCGTCAAGTACAGAGCCAACAGTTACCGCCTGATACTTTCCTTTTGCACCTTTTTTTATTGCAAAGCTAACAGTATCTCTCGTTCCATCTGCTGAAACAAACTCTGCTGCAGGGTTAAAAAATACAGTACCTCTATTAGATTTATCTTTATTTTTAACTTTTTTACCGTATTTACCTAGATAAACGCGCAATTGTAAAATTTCAATATTAGCAGAATCAGATTGCTGTTCTATATATGCCATATATTTTTTCATCTCCTTAAATGAAAAACTCACATAACGAGTTGTTTGTTTATAATTTGCATCTTCTAGAGGTATGGTATCTCCTTCTTCGGTGATGTTTTCTGCACGCTCAATTAATGGAACTCGGCTGTTGCCATAATTTTGATATAAAGAATCTGCTGCTGCTATCGGGATAATATTAGCTGGTGCTCCCAAAACCGGGGTTTCCTGATCTTCGCAATTGCAAGGTTTATTTTCACAGGATACAATTAACAAAGTAGCAGTAAACGCAACTGCCAATAAAGTATTTTTATTCATTAGGTAAAAGGTTTTTGTTAGATAGCTGTAAAATAGACATCTTTTAATTCTTAAGGAAAATAACCTTTGAAAAAGGGTGTTTTTCCTCATTAAAAATTTGCCCACTTTTATGTATTAAAAAACCCGACTTCTTCAAATCGGGTTTTTATAAATATTTATTTTTTCTTTTAAAATTCAGCATTTTGCGGAAAACGTGGGTAAGGTATCACATCTCTAATATTTGTCATACCGGATGCAAAAAGAACTAAACGCTCAAAACCAAGACCAAAGCCACTATGTACACAAGTCCCAAATCTACGGGTATCTAAATACCACCACAGTTCTTCTTCAGAGATATCTAAAGCTGCCATTTTTTCTTGTAAAACCTCAAGACGCTCTTCTCGCTGCGAACCTCCTACAATCTCCCCTATACCCGGGAAAAGTATATCCATAGCACGTACCGTTTTTCCGTCTTCATTTAAACGCATATAAAACGCTTTTATATTTGCAGGATAATCAAACAAGATTACGGGACATTTAAAATGCTTTTCTACCAGAAAACGCTCGTGCTCACTTTGTAAATCTGCTCCCCATTCTTCTATAGGGTATTTAAACTGCTTCTTTTTATTAGGCTTAGAATTCTTTAAGATATCTATCGCCTCAGTATAACTAACACGCTTAAAGTTATTTTCTGTAACAAACTTTAGTTTGTCTCTTAATGCCATAGGTGCACGATCTGCTTCAGGCTTAGCTTTATCTTCCTGTATAAGTCTGCTTTCTAAAAACTCGAGATCATCCTGGCAATTCTCTAATACGTATTCAATAACGTACTTGATAAAATCTTCAGCCAGATCCATATTCATATCCAGATCATTAAAAGCTACCTCAGGTTCTATCATCCAGAATTCTGCAAGATGACGACTGGTATTTGAGTTTTCTGCTCTAAACGTAGGGCCAAAAGTATAAATCTGCCCCAGACCTAAAGCATATGTCTCTCCTTCTAACTGGCCAGAAACGGTCAAATTTGTTTCTTTTCCGAAGAAATCTTTTTTGTAATCTATATTACCATCTTTATCTTTTGCAGGATTCTTTAAATCCTGAGCGGTTACCTTAAACATCTCACCTGCTCCTTCTGCATCACTTCCCGTAATAATAGGAGTATTTACATAGTAAAAACCTTCTTTCTGAAAGTACTCGTGAACGGCAAAACTCAATTTTGAACGCAAGCGCATTACAGCTCCAAAAGTATTTGTTCGCACGCGCAGATGGGCCTGCTCTCTCAGTTTTTCTAAGGTATGACGCTTAGGTTGTAAAATAGTAAGTTTAACTTCTTCCGGGTCTGCATCGCCCAGAATTTTAACTTCTTTTACATCTACTTCTACAGTCTGGCCACCACCCTGGCTTTCAATTAAATTACCAGTAACCATTATCGCAGCACCTACTGTAATACGCTTTAGTAACGCAGGATCTGTGTTTTCAAAGTCAACAACACATTGTAAATTATTTATGGTAGAACCATCATTTAAAGCAATAAAACGATTGGCTCTAAAGCTACGCACCCATCCTCTTACAATAATCTCGAGCCCCTTTGGCTCTTCTTTTAAAATATGTACAATGGTTTTTTTCATAATCTAATCTATAGGATAAGCCATTAACGGCTAAAAATTCAATTTTATAATTAGCAAATATATATTTTACAGCTAATCTCCGCAAAGCGGAAACTCACATATAAAACTTATTCTTTATCTAAATTTTCTAATTCTTCCTCGTCATCAGCTTCATCAAGAATCTGAATAGCCGGCTTTTTAAAATCTTCTTTATTTGCAATATTTCGCTCAAGTGAAAGCAATAAAGAAGGTAATAATAACAAGTTTGAAAGCATTGCAAAAATAAGTGTCACTGAAACGAGACCACCTAAAGCTACAGTACCTCCAAAGCTACTAATCATAAATACCGAAAAACCAAAGAATAATACGATTGATGTATAAAACATACTCACACCTGCTTCTCTAACCGAAGCATATACAGAGCGTTTAATTCTCCAACCGCTACTCTTTAACTCCTGACGGTATTTTGCCAAAAAATGAATGGTATCATCTACCGAAATACCAAAAGCAATACTAAACACCAGTATTGTTGATGGTTTTATAGGTACTCCTAAATATCCCATAAGACCGGCAGTAATTAACAGCGGTAACAAATTAGGAATTAGGGAAACTAAAATCATTTTGACTGACCGGAACATAAATGCCATAAAAACAGCAATTAATAAAATTGCAAGAGACAAGCTTATAATCAGATTGTTTATTAAATACGTTGTTCCTTTTTGAAAGACCAGCGCTTTGCCCGTAAGCGTGACATTAAATTTATCTTTAGGAAACAAAATATTTATTTTATTATATAGGTTGTCCTCTACGATTTCCATACGATCTGTACCTATGTCTTGCATAAAAGTAGTCATACGCGCGTATTGACCGGTAGAATCTATGTAACTGTCTAGCAAGCTCGCTTCGGTAGAAAAACGCTGGGCATAGGGTAAAATAAAATTACGCTCGTTTGAAGTTGGCAACTGGTAATATTGAGGGTCGCCATTGTAAAAAGCCTGTTTACCATACTTAACAAGATTTACGATTGACAGTGGCTTAGACAGTTCTGGTGTTTCAGAAATTGTAGTTGCCAACTCATCCATTCGCTTTAAAGTAGGCAATTTCATCACTCCTTTAGGCCGCTTGGTATCAATTAAAACTTCGAGCGGCATGATACCATCAAACTCAGACTCAAAAAATTTAATATCTCTATAAAATCCGGTATTCTTCGGCATATCTTCAATAAGACTTCCTGAAACCTTAATCTTATAAATGCCTATCATACTTACAATAAGCAATAGAATTGTTGTAATGTAAATAGTAATTCTGCGGTCACGAACCATCTTCTCAACCCAGTTTACAAAACCTTCAATCCAGGATTTACCCAGATGTTTTAAATGACGTTCTTTAGGAGGCGTCATGTAGCTGTAAATGATAGGAATAATCAATAAACTCAATAAAAATATCGCAAGAATATTTATTGAAGCCACAATACCAAACTCTTTTAGTAACGAGCTTTGGGTTAAAATAAATGTGGCAAAACCAGAAGCCGTGGTAATATTTGTCATCAACGTAGCGTTACCCACTTTAGTAATGACCCGTTGTAAAGCTTTTATTTTATTACCGTGATTTTTGTATTCCTGCTGATATTTATTTATTAAAAATATACAGTTAGGAATTCCTATAACAATAATCAAAGGCGGAATTAAAGCGGTAAGTACGGTTATCTCATAACCCAGTAATCCTAGAAGACCAAATGCCCACATCACGCCAATTACCACAGTAATCATGGAGATGAATGTTGCCCTGTATGACCTAAAAAAGAAAAAGAATATTAATGAAGTAACCACTAAGGCACCTCCTACAAACCAACCTATCTCCCCTATTATTGTCTTACTGTTAAGAGTTCTTATATAGGGCATTCCGCTAGTGTGAACTGTAATACCCGTTTCTGCCTCAAAATTTTCGATAAGTGGAATTAAGTCATCTACTACAAAATCTTTTCGCGCAGCTGTATTCACAATATCCTTTTTAAGATATACTGCAGAACGCACCGTACCGGTTTTTTTATTGTAAATAAGACCTTCATAGAATGGAAGATCTGTAAATAATTTTTTCTTTAATGCTTGTGCTTCAGCATCTGTTTTGACATTACCATTTATAAATGGCTTCAAGTCAAAACGCTTTGGATTGTCTTCTTTTTGTAAGAGTTTCAAATCTTTTAAAGAAACCGAAAGCGCAACTGCATCTAAACTGTTTATGGTATCTGAAAGCGCATTCCACTTATTGAGGATTTCAGGTGTAAAAAGCGCGTCATCCTTTATCCCGAAAACAACTAGATTTCCCTCTTCGCCAAATTGCTTTAAAAACGTATTATATTCAAGATTTACTTCGTGATCGTCTGGAAGGAGATTCGCTTCGGTATAGGTAAATCGCATATATTTCCACTGCGTTCCCAAAAACACCGTAAATCCGGCAATAAGAAAAAGAATAAAGAGTCTGTTACGAAGAATAAGGCGAGCTACACCGTTCCAAAACCCGTAACCCAAAAGCTTGGTCATCGTCTTAGTTTAAGAGCGGCAAAGGTACTTATTTGATACTGAATTCCCTTTAGGAAAACCTTATTTTACAGTTGCAGATTAAAGGTGAATTTAAATGCGATATTATCTGCAAAATTTGGCAGACTATATGCACCGTATCTATAGGTTAAGCTGGTACCAAAACCAAATAGAATTTTATTAATCTCAAAACCACTTTCTGTAAACCCTTTGTTTAATTTACCAAACGTTACATCTTGATGACGCTCAATATTAGAGATATCTCCTATCGCATAACGGGTTATAAAAACCATTTCTGGTTGAAATTTTTCACCTAAATTAAATGGGCGTAAATGATGCTTTATTTGAAGTGAAGCAATACGATCTGAGAAAAACTCTCCAAAATACATGGTTTCAAAACTATTTACCCCTGCAACAGAAAAGCGTTGCATAATTGTTTCTTTAGTAGGTGCATTAGGATACGCATGAAATAAATGCGTAAGCGGTACCTCGCCAAATGCCATTTTACCTTCAATCAAAAATTCGGTTGTTGATTTATTTAAGCGCTCTACCTGATAGAAAAATTTAGCTCCTACCCGTGTAAAATCAAAATCTCCGTTGAGTAAACCAGATATACCTTTTGATATCTGCGCTGTAATTTTAGGATAGCCATCGTAAATCTCAACAGTTCCTTTTTCTGAACGCATAAACTTGCTAGACGGACTCCAGCGAACACCAAAAGTAGCTTCGGTAATATCATATTCACTATAGGTATCATCACCTAAAACAAATGAATAATCCTGGGTTTGCAACACATTTGTCTTAGCAAACTGAAACTCTGATAAAATTTTTGGTGTGATCTGATATTCCTGATTTAGTCGGAAGGTTTTAAAATCAAAAAACTGCGTAATATTAACTAAGCGCGGTTCAAAAAGCGAATATACCCGGCGATCTGTAAGATAATTAAAACTACCTGTCTCCTGCAAATCATCACTATAACTTAAACTTAACCAGGCTCCGTGAGATTCATTTAATAGCACACCACCTCCAAAACCGTATTTTAAAACTTTATCCTTAAAGCCATAAGCGGTATATCCTTCAAGTCTAAAATTTTCAGAAAATCGAGCGTTAGTAACTCCACCTAAACCCAAGCGCAGTCCCTCGTAATTGTTGAATTTTAAAGGGTAAGTAAGATCAAAATCAAAGAAGTCTACAGTATAGTACCCAATCCCAAAATTATTTATCATCGCTAAACGACGTTCTATATTTTCGGTTTTAACTACATCATCAAGATAGTCAAAACTATTTAAATCGCGCTGTGACAGCCCTTGTGTTCTGTACTTTTCCCAAAACGATTCAGGCTTCTCCTCAGCATCTTCCATAACTTCAATGGCCAGGTTTGAATGTTCAAGAGCGGCACTTTCAGAAAGGTTAAAGTTGGTGTTATACGATGTAGAGAGCAAATACCTGCCCTGTATGGCTTCCTTTACAGGATTTTTTTCAATTGTTCCTACTGAAACTTTTCCTCTAAAAAGTGAGAGCCTTTTTGAACTTTCTCCTTTTTCAATATAAAGTTTACTTGACTTAGGTAAATACACCTCATTTTCAGGTATGTATTCATACTCCTGTTCAATGCGTGCAAGAAGCTCATCATTGATGCTAATATGTACCTTCTGAAGCGCCATTGTTGCAGCATCTAAATAAAGGATCCCCTCTAATCCAGGAATTGTTTCTGGTCGCTTAGGCTGAAAAGACACCGCGAAGCCCGGCCTATTTAATATTAATGTATCTCCTACAAACTGATAATTATAATTTTTAAGTCCGCGTTTTGAAAGCGGTCCCGCATAGCGGTAATTAAAGATTACAAAGTCTTCATCATAAAAAGATCTTGACTGCAATGTGATACCTAATACTTCATAACGCGGCTCTTTAAAGCCTGCCATGTTAATACCCAGTACTTCTTCCTTAAAACCATTAGCCTCATTATAATTATTTAATGCAACCTTCTCGGTAAAAAATGAATGAGAATTTGTTTGGCTGGCTATAGAATCTGTAATTATCGTTTTCTCGTAGGTTGTATAGCTGTAATGCTTTAAAACGGCCTGAGGATTATTTACTATGCCTCGATCAATAGCCGACTGCATCAACGAATCAATATCTATATTTTTTTGCTGAGAAAAGCCATTAATCTGCCCAGCGAAGAACACAACAAGAATAAATATTACGGGTTTAACCATTATAAAAAAGGAACTTAGAGACTAAAAATACTATAAAAAAAGCGACCCTCGGGTCGCTCTTAGCATGAGTTTAACTAGCTAAATAAAGAAGCCGTTAACTAAATTAGGTACTGCATTATTAAACAGTAAGAATTTCTTTTTCTTTGACTACAAGAATCTCATCTATCTTTTTAATATAACTATCAGTTAGATCCTGCACGTCTACTTCCGCATTACGGCATAAATCTTCTGCAAGACCATCTTTCTCTAATTTTTTAATATCGTTGTTTGCGTTTTTACGATCATTACGCACGCCTACCTTAGCATCTTCTGCTTCTGCTTTTGCCTGCTTAACAAGATCTTTACGACGCTCTTCGGTAAGTGGCGGTACATTTATGATAACACTTTCCCCATTATTCATAGGATTGAAGCCTAGATTAGCATTCATAATTGCCTTTTCAATCTCGTGAATCATCGCTTTTTCCCAGGGTTGAATAGAAATTGTTCTACCATCTGGTGTATTCACGTTTGCGACTTGAGAGAGTGGCGTTTGACTACCGTAATAATCTACCATTACACTCCCCAACATCGCAGGACTAGCTTTACCGGCACGTATGTTTGCAAATTGTTTTTTAAGATGCGTAATAGCACTTTGCATCGCTTCTTCTGCACCGTCTAATATAAATTGTATGTCTTCGTTCATAGCATTATAAATTATCCTGTTTTTAAAAAACAGTCAAAAATACTAAATTATAAATTTACTGTTGTACCTATAGCTTCACCATTAACAACCTTTAAGAGATTGCCTTGCTTGTTCATATCAAATACAATAATAGGCAATTCGTTCTCCTGACTTAATGTAAAAGCAGTAGTATCCATTACCTTTAAGCCTTTTTGAAGTACATCTTCAAAACTAATAAAGTCAAATTTTACGGCTTTATCATCTTTTTCAGGATCGCTAGTATAAATACCATCTACACGAGTACCTTTTAAAATTACATCTGCGTGAATTTCTATTGCTCTAAGTACCGCTGCTGAATCTGTAGTAAAATAAGGATTCCCTGTACCTCCACCAAAAATAACCACGCGTCCTTTTTCTAAATGACGAATAGCTCTTCTACGAATGAACGGCTCTGCTACTTCGTTAATTTGAATTGCACTCTGTAGACGAGTTTGTATACCTGCCTCTTCAAGAGCGCTTTGCAATGCAAGACCGTTTATTACCGTTGCAAGCATCCCCATATGATCACCCTGAACACGATCCATACCACGGCTTGCACCTGCCACACCTCTAAAGATGTTACCACCACCTATAACAATAGCTACTTCTACACCTTTATCGAGAACTTTTTTAATCTCCTCTGCATATTCTGCTAATCTATCGGGATCAATACCATACTGGCGATTTCCCATTAATGCTTCACCAGATAATTTAAGAAGAATACGTTTGTACTGCATGATTTTAATAAATTTTGGGCAAATATACGGTTAATGAGTATGTGAAAAAAAATGAATTTAAGACATAAAAAAAGGCTGCCAATTGGCAGCCTTTTAATTCTATAGAATACTCTAAACGAATTAAGCTAAGCTTACACGTTTAAAGCCTACAACTTCAGCATCACCTTTGCTAGCTACATACTTAGCAACGTTTGTGCTTTCGTCCATAATAAATACTTGATCAAGTAAAGCTTTCTCATTATCCATAGTTGTGTTATCAGCTACGTAACGGTCTAATTTACCTGGTAAGATACGATCCCAGATTTGCTCTGGCTTTCCTTCTGCTTTTAATTCTTCTTTGATATCTGCTTCTGCCTTAGCCATAACTTCTGGAGTTAACTGAGACATTGAGATATATTGAGGAACATTTTTAAGTGTTTTACCTAAACGTCCTAGCTCTTCATTTTCTTTTTCAATAGCAGCAATACGAGCTTCAGTTTCTGATGCAACAAATTCTGGATCAAAATCTTTGTAAGATAATGTAGTCGCACCCATTGAAGCTACTTGCATAGAAACACTTTTAGCAACCTCATCTGCATTCTCTGTAGCTTTAGAAAGACCAGTTAGAGCACCTATTTTATTACCGTGTACATAAGCACCTACAAAAGGAGCTTCTAAAACCTCAAAACCACCTATTTCTAATTTCTCGCCAATAACACCAGTCTGCTCAATTAGCTTTTCAGAAACAGTCATCCCCTGAAAATCAGCAGCTAAAAATTCATCTTTGCTGTTGTAATTTAAGGCAACATCACCTAACTCATTAGCCATCTCAACATACGTATCGTTTTTAGCAACGAAATCTGTCTCACAGTTTAATGAGAAAACAACACCTCTATTGTTTGCATCATTAATCTTTGCTACAACAACTCCTTCACTTGAGTCACGATCTGCACGTTTTTCAGCAATTTTTTGTCCTTTTTTACGAAGTACAGTAATCGCTTTGTCAAAATCACCTTCTGCCTCAACTAATGCATTTTTACAATCCATCATACCGGCACCGGTAGCTTTTCTCAATTTATTTACGTCTGCGGCTGTTATTTTTGCCATTTTATTTAGAATTTATGAGTTAAAACAAAAAGTCGTTTAGCTTAGTGCAAAATTGCAATATACTAAACGACTTCAGCTATTATCAAATTGTTAAATACTATTCTTCTTCGTCGCTAGCTGCAGCTTTAGCTTTTGCCTTTTCTGGCTTAGCGTCTGCTTTTTTAGCTTTTGGCTTGTCTTCTTTATCTTTCTCTTTACCAGCTTTACGCTCAGAAAGACCTTCAACAATTGCATCAGCAACGTTAGCTATGATTTTCTCGATAGATTTAGAAGCATCATCATTAGATGGGATAGCGAAATCAACCTGACGTGGGTCAGAGTTAGTATCAACCATCGCAAAGATTGGAATGTTTAATTTTTGAGCTTCTTTAATCGCAATGTGTTCACGCTTAATATCAACTACAAATAAAGCACCCGGTAAACGTGTCATATCTTCGATAGAACCTAAGTTCTTCTCTAATTTGTCACGCATACGGTTCATTTGTAATTGCTCTTTTTTAGACAAGCTATCAAAACGACCGTCTTGTTTCATACGATCTACAGTTTGCATTTTCTTAACCGCCTTACGTATAGTTACGAAGTTAGTTAACATACCACCTGGCCATCTTTCTGTAATGAAAGGCATTTTAGCGCGACCTGCGTGATCAGCAACAATTTCTTTTGCTTGTTTTTTGGTAGCTACAAAAAGTATTTTTCTACCTGAAGCTGCAATTTTAGCTAGAGCTTCTGAAGCTTCGCTAAGTTTAGCAGCAGTTTTGTATAGATTAATGATGTGAATACCATTACGCTCCATATAGATATATGGTGCCATGTTTGGATCCCATCTTCTGGTAAGGTGACCAAAGTGTACACCTGCATCCAGTAAATCCTTTACATTTTCTGTTTTTGCCATTTTTAAATTTAGTTTACGTTCCCGTTGTAGTAGCAATATGTAAGTGGTTCCCGCCTTTGACGTGTCGCCTTACCTATTTAGATGCTAAACCAATTTTTCCGCTTTCGCGAAAACAAGGACTATTTAATTAAAAATTAATTTCTTTTTGATTTCAAAAGAGCTGCCAATAAAAGACAGAATTTTTGAAATACAATAGTTGTTAACGTTTTGAGAATTGGAATTTCTTACGCGCTTTCTTCTGACCGAATTTCTTACGCTCTACCATTCTTGGATCTCTCGTTAACAAACCTTCAGGCTTAAGGATAAGTCTGTTTTCTGCGTCTAATTCGCACATCGCTCTAGAAAGAGCAAGACGTACAGCTTCAGCTTGACCAGTAATACCACCACCGTAAACATTTACTTTAACGTCAAAGTTTTTTTCATTTTCAGTCATTACTAATGGCTGATTAACTTTGTACTGTAAAGTTCCTGTAGTGAAATATTCTTTAACATCACGCTTGTTTATGGTGATGTTACCAGAACCCGGAGCTAAATAAACACGAGCAACAGCCGTTTTTCTACGACCAATTTTGTGAATTACTTCCATTTACTTAAGTTCGTTAATGTTGATTACTTTAGGCTTCTGTGCTTCCTGCCCGTGATCTGCACCGGCATAAACCTTTAAATTGCGATAAATCGCGCTACCTAATTTGTTTTTAGGCAACATACCTTTTACTGCATTTTCGACAAGACGCGCAGGGTCTTTACCGTACAATTCTTTTGCAGTTAGGCTTCTTTGACCACCAGGATAGCCCGTATGACGGATGTAAGATTTAGAATCCCACTTCTTTCCTGTTAAGTTGATTTGAGAGGCATTGATAACAATAACATTGTCTCCGCAATCAACGTGTGGTGTGTAGTTAGGCTTGTACTTTCCGCGCAAAAATTTTGCAACGATAGTAGACATGCGACCCAACGTTTGTCCTTCAGCATCAATAACAACCCACTCTTTGTTAACGGTGTTCTTGTTGGCAGATACTGTTTTGTAACTTAATGTGTCCACACTGTTTTATTTAATTATTAAACATTCCATTTCCTGCTTTCTCGTTCACACGGGAAAACAGGGGTGCAAATGTACAATTATAAATGAATATGACAAACTCAGCCTTACTATAATTTTTATCGCTTTTAATAACTGGTTATCAATACACTAATCAGCTCTAATAAAAAAAAGATAAAAATGTTTACTGAATAAGATATAGTTGAAGACTCAGAGACTTCTACTTGTTAATAGACTAAAAGCTATTTATTTAAAAGAATCTAGATTTATGAGCCCTCTCATTTAAACTTTTAAATGCATCATAAATCACTTATTTAAACTTTCTTCAAAAGAATATTTTAATACATTTTGAAATATTTTTTAGGCTTACTGGGTATTTCTAAGAGTGAATTTATAATTACTTATGCACTCATTAAGCAGATCATAATTTCTCTTAAAATTTTGAAAACGTTTTTTCTAAATTCTGTTTTAAATTCTAACGCAACAAGTTTTGTTAAAATATTATTCAATAATTAGTTTTTACTACAAATAGTTGTGTATAATTTAAATATTAGACTGTATAATTGTTGAATTCTGTGTAAAAAGTAATAATCACTTCATTTTCATATTTTAGAAAAATATAATTAACAATTAATATAAATTTCACCTTTATAACCAAAACATAATTTAAATGGTGAAAAGACTATTATTTAGTTTGCTATTATGCCTGATAGCAATGAGCACCTATGCTCAAGAAAAAACCGTTTCTGGAACTGTTATAGGACCTGATGGTATTCCTTTGCCGGGAGTTAACGTAATTATTAAAGGTGCCACAAATCGGGGAACACAAACAGATTTTGATGGTGCGTACTCGTTAACTGCAAAACCCGAAGAAACATTAGTTTTTTCATTTGTAGGTTTTATTAATCAAGAGAAAAAAATAGGAACGCTGTCAAAGATTGATGTTGTTCTTGCTGAAAGTACAGAATCTCTTGACGAAGTAATTGTAGTTGCCTATGGTACCACCACACGAGGTGAAGTGACCGGGTCAGTAAGTACTGTATCTGGCGATGCAATTGAAAACAGACCACTTACTAATGTCATCTCTGCATTAGAAGGAACAGCGTCTGGAGTTCAAATCGCATCTGGTAGCGGCCAGCCTGGCTCTGCTCCTAGCATACGTATTCGTGGTTTTGGCTCTGTAAACTCAAGCCAGGAACCACTTTATATAGTAGATGGTGTAGTGTACTCAGGAAGTTTTGCTAGCTTAAACTCTAACGATATTGAAAGCTTTACAGTTCTTAAAGATGCTGCATCTACTGCAATTTATGGTTCGCAGGGTGCAAACGGGGTTGTTGTAATTACTACAAAAAAAGGGAAAAAAGGAAAGGATCAAATTAGTCTTGAAGTGAGCCAAGGTATGGCATCACGTTCGATTCCTGAATATGATCGTGTAGGCCCTTCTCAATATTATGAATTGATGTGGGAAGCTTATAGAAACAGTTTAACGTTTAGAAATTCTAACCCTTTATCTACTAATGATGCAAACATAAAAGCATCTGAAGATATTTCCAATTTACTAGGATACAATCCTTACAATGTAAGCAATGATCAAATTGTTTTAAATAATGGATCAATAAATCCTAACGCATCACTAAAATATCCTGGTGATTTAAATTGGCAAGATGCACTAGAAAGAACGGGGATTATTCAAAACATCAACTTCTCCTACCAAGGTGGAACCGAGAAAACTGATTATTTTGCATCACTAAGCTACTTAGATCAATCTGCTAACGTTATAAATTCAGACTTTGAGCGTATTACTGGTAGAATAAATTTAAACTCAAAAATTAAAGATTGGTTTAAGACAGGTTTTAATATTACTGGTGCAACCTCTACATCAAACCAGGCTGTGGATGGCGCTGCAAATAGCTCTTCATTTGTAAATCCTTTCAGATTCTCAAGATTTATAGCTCCCATTTATCCTGTATTTTTACACGACGCTACAACCGGAGACTTTATTCTAGATGATGCCGGAAACAGAATTTACGATACAGGAGATTATACGGAAGTAAGACCAGCAGGAGCGTCGCCTGGAAGACACGCTATACAAGAAAACTTGTTGAATATTGACAAGGATGATCGTTTTGCAATAAATGCCAGAACCTATGCTGAGTTCTACTTTCTTAAAGATTTTACATTCACATTTAATGCTGGTATAGATAAGAATTTTTATCAAAATGAAAATTATGATAATAAAATCGTAGGTGATGGCGCACCTGATGGTCGTGCCGGAAGAACAACCCAAACAACAACTGTAATCACTTATAACCAACTCTTAAATTGGAATAAATCTATCGGAAACCACAACATCACCGCTTTATTAGGTCATGAAAGTCTTGATTACAGCTTAAATTTTCTAACAGGTTTCAGACAAAATCAAGTTGTAGATGGTAATACCGAATTAATAAACTTTGCCACAACGGTAGATTTAGAATCTTACAGCAGAGAATATGGAAAAGAAGGGTATTTTTCAAGATTAAATTACAACTATGACAATCGTTACTTTGCTGCGGGGTCATACAGAAGAGATGGTTCTTCTCGTTTTGCAAATGACGTACGTTGGGGTAATTTCTACTCATATAGTGGGGCCTGGAGAATAGATCAAGAAAACTTTCTTAAAGATCAGAGTTGGTTAAACTTTTTAAAACTTAGAGCTTCTTACGGTCAGGTAGGTAACGACTCTAACCTGTCAAATGCTTCTTTAAGTTTTTATGCAAGTCAATCTTTATTAGGATTAGGTAATAACAACGCAGGTGAGCCTGGTATTTTAATAAGTGCTCCTGGTAATGAATTTTTAGAATGGGAAACTCAAAAACAAACTGATCTGGGTCTTGATTTTGGCTTTTTCAATAATCGAATTAGCGGATCTTTTGCATATTATAAAAAGATTACAGACGGACTCATATTTGACGTACCACTTCCTATATCTTCAGGTTTAGACAACTACCCTGCAAACATTGGTAATATGTTCAACAGAGGTCTCGAGCTAGATTTAAATCTTGGCTTAGTGAGAAATGAAAACTTTAGCTGGAATTTAAATATCAACGCTTCTACAATTCATAACGAGTTTACAGAACTTCCGCAGGAAGAAATTATCAACGGAACTAAAAAATATGTTGTAGGCGGTTCTATATTTGATTACTGGCTACGTGAATATTCTGGTGTAGACCCAGCAGACGGTTCTGCTCTATACGTCTTTGATCCAGAATTAGGTACTCCCGAAGATGCAGATGTAAGAACTGTAAATGGCAACCTAGTAACAACTAATCAAAATAAAGCACTTTACAATTCTACAGCCACAGCGCTCCCCGATTTATTCGGAAGCTTTACAAGTACTTGGAATTATAAAGGCATAGAATTGAGAACACTATTTACTTACAGCATAGGCGGAGACACCTATGATACTAATCTTGCAGGTCTTTTACATTCTGGAAATTACGGTGCAGCATTAAGCACTCGTATATTAGACAGATGGCAACAGCCGGGTGATATCACAGATATTCCTAGATTAGATACAGATCAACGTGCTGCTTTTGAAGCAGCTTCAGATAGATATTTGGTAAGCTCTACCTTTTTAGGTCTTCGTCAGGTTTCATTATCCTATAATTTACCTGCACAACTTATTGATCGTATTGGCTTAACTAATGCTAAAATTTATCTGAACGGTGAAAACATTCATTTTTGGACTTCGGTTGATGGTCTTGATGTAGGTCAAAACTTTAACGGAACCACACAAAACCGCTTTTCTCCCTCCAGAACTATAAGTTTAGGATTTAACTTATCTCTATAATATACTACTATGAAAAAAATATATAAATACACACTTGCACTTTTTGCTCTACTAAGTATGAGTAGTTGCAGTGAGGACTTTTTAGATAGATTTCCTACTGAAGATGTGCCTGCTGAAGCTGCAACGACCACCACAGACAACTTATTCTTGGTTGTAAATGGTATTCACCGCTCCTTATATCAGCGCTACAATTCACAGGGAGAAGGAGGAATAGGTTCTATGATGATTCAAACAGATGTTCTAGGAGAAGATTTTGTTATGACTTCTGCAGGAAACGGCTGGTTTAATAATACCTATAAATGGGTTGATCATACTAATGCTTCTGATGCAGATGACTTATTTCCATATCGCGTATTATACCGTGTGATAAGAAATGCCAACGTTATTATTAATGGAGCTGAAAATGCATCAGGTCCTACAGCAGATAGAGATGCAGCTCTTGGCCAGGCTTTAGTATACAGAGCCTACTGTCATTTCCAATTGGTTCAACTTTATGGTAAACGCTATCAAGCAGGAGCACCTAATAATCAACTGGGAGTTCCTATACGCCTAACTACAGAAAATAATCCTCTTGCCAGAGCAACTGTAGAAGAAGTTTACACTCAGGTAAACTTAGATTTAGATCGTGCTCTAACACTTCTTGATGGATATGAGCGTCCTAATAAATCTCATTTTGATAAAAGTGTGGCCTTAGGATTAAAAGCGAGAGTAGCTTTAGTGCAACAAAACTATCCGCTTGCAGCCACTTTAGCTAATCAAGCTAGACAAGGATACACGTTAATGTCTAATGACGAATATTTTAACTCATTTAATACTTACACAAACAGAGAATGGATGTGGGGTAGTTTTGTTCAGGAAGATCAAACAATATTCTTTGCAAATTTTGGAGCATATGTATCTAGAAACTTTAGCTCTACGAATATTAGAACAAACCCTAAAGCTATTAACTCAAAGCTTTACAATCTAATTTCTGAAACAGACGTACGCGCTAAACTTTTTGATCCAACAGGAGCTCATAGCAACCTTCCTGCAGGAGTTACTCTTGCCTCTAACTTTGCAAAAAAACCTTTTACCAGTCAAAAGTTTATTGCTGCAGGTACAGGAGATAGTAGAATGGATGTACCTTATATGAGAGCGGCAGAAATGTATTTAATTGAAGCGGAGGCATTATCCTATTCAAATGAAAACGCAGCAAAACAAGTTCTTCTAGCTTTAGCTTCTAATCGCGATCCAAGCTATACTCTTTCAGCAAATACAGGCGCAGCACTTAAAAATGAAATTTATACGCAACGCCGCATAGAATTGTGGGGTGAAGGTTTTAGATTTTATGACTTAAAAAGATTGAACCAACCTTTAGACAGAACTGGTGCAAATCACGATCCTGCTTTAGTGGGTCAATTATTTGAAGTTCCTGCCGGGGATAATAGATGGCAATGGCAAATACCACTAGATGAGATTAACTCAAATCCACTAGTTGAGCAAAACCCTTCTTAGTTAAATTAGCCCGTTTAAGAAATCTTAAACGGGCTTTTTTAATTCTTATAAGAACTTCATAGACTGCCGTTAGTAACTGTAAACAGCTTTCACAAATTTCTCAAGACACTCAAATTTAGTTCTGTTTAAGGTTTCAAAATTCCCATTCCAAATTAAAACTATAATTATTTATTCCGATTTTGTAAATATTGAGACCTATTTAAGTCTAAAATTCAATAAAAATTAAAATATTTGCCTTGTTATTGATAATCTCCTATCTAAAGGCTTAATTTTTATTTTATGCGCGGTTTATTATGTCTGGTATTTCTCTCCTTACTACTAGTTCCAGATATAGTTTATGGTCAAAATCAGAAGACTGAAAAAATTAATAAACGCTCGTATACAACATTAAAGATTGAAAATGAAAATGCACCTGATATTGATGGAGTTTTAAACGATTCTGCCTGGGAACTTGTACCATACACTACAGATTATACACAACTGCAACCTAATATTGGGTTGGCTCCTACAGAGCAAACTAAAATGAAAATCATCTACGATGACGGGTATATTTATGTCGCATTTAGATGTCTTGATCAAGATCCTGATGGTATTGAAAAACGCCTTTCAAGACGTGATGGTTTTGCAGGCGATTGGGTAGAAATAAGCTTTGACAGTTATAATGATGATCGTACGGCATTTTCATTTACTCTAACCGCTGCGGGTGTAAAAGCAGATGAGTTCATATCAAATAACGGTCGCTTTGATGAAACATGGAATCCCATCTGGTATGCTAAAACTAATATTGATGAGCTGGGCTGGACAGCTGAGTTGAAAATTCCTTTAAGTCAATTGCGTTTTAATAGTGATGAAGATCAAGTCTGGGGATTACAGTCAAAACGTTTTTATTTTAGAAACAGGGAGCGTTCACTCTGGCAGGAAATCGTACCCAATGCACCGGGATATGTTAGTGAATTTGGCGAATTAAGAGGTCTCAAAAACTTAACGCCTCAAAAACAACTGGAAATACAACCTTATTTAGTTACTCAACTTGACACATACGAATCTCAAGCTGGAAACCCTTATCGGGATGGTAGTGATTCCCGCATAAATGCAGGTCTCGATGCTAAAATAGGTATTACAAATGACCTTACACTAGATCTCACATTAAATCCAGATTTTGGGCAGGTAGAAGCAGATCCTGCGGCAATTGCCCTAGATGGTTTTCAAATATTTTTTAAAGAACAGCGTCCTTTTTTTGTAGCTAACAGCAATATATTTGATTATGATCTTGACGATCAATCTTCAGATAACTTATTCTATTCACGACGCATTGGTCGCAGTCCGCAGCGAGCGGTGCGTGACCCTGAAGTTGTTTATACAGACACTCCTCAAAATTCAACCATTCTTGGAGCTGCAAAGTTTAGTGGAAAAACAAAAAACGGGTGGACACTTGGCCTATTAGAAAGCCTTACTGCAAAAGAATATGCACAAACGTTTAGAAATGATTCTACACAACGCGATGTACTGGTAGAGCCGCTAACAAACTACCTTATTGGGCGTGCACAAAAAGATTTTAATAATCGCAATTCGTACATAGGCGTAATAGCCACAGCGACCCATCGCAAATTAGAACCCGGACTTTACAACTTACATAGCGATGCCTTTTCTGGAGGTATTGACTTCAAACATAACTGGATTGATCGCAAATATTATTTACAAGGTAATACTGTAATTAGTAATGTACAAGGCAGTACAGAGGCCATTACACGTACGCAGCGTTCCTTAACGCACCTCTTCAATAGACAGGACGCAACACACCTCACTGTAGATACTACAAAAACAGCACTTACAGGAACCGGAGGAAATTTAGAAATTGGTAAAGCTTCCGGCGGAAACTTCACAGGCAGTTTAGGAGCTTCCTGGAAATCTCCAGAATTAGAGCTTAATGACGTGGGCTTTCTCAGACAAGCAGATCTCATTACACAATTTAGCACGCTTAAATACACGCTTTTAAATCCTACTAAAAAATTCAGAACTATAAATATTGAATTTGAACAACAAAGTCTATTTGATTTTGAAGGAAATTACAACCGCATAGAATACAGTCTCGAGTCCTTTTTTAGATTTAATAATACCTGGGAGACTAATTTTGGTTTAATACACAAGCCTAGAATCATTAGTACAACAGAATTGAGAGGTGGACCACGTTTTAGATTTAATGAAGAAAATATTCAATTTTTATTTATTAACTCAGACTCCAGAAAAAAATTTACCTATGGTGCCGGGTATGTAATCTCTCAGGCATCTCAAAATAATTTCTCACTCTTTAGACTTGAACTTGGGTTAGAATACCAACCTCTAGACGCCTTAAGTCTAGCTTTTTATCCGGAATATGAAATTAGCCCAAACAAAACACAGTACGTTAGCACCACAAACTACAACAATCAAAACCGATATATCTTAGGGAATATAGATCAGAAGACCCTAAGCGCCACCCTACGTCTTAATTACAGCCTAAATCCTAATTTAAGCGTACAATATTATGCGCAACCCTTTGCCTCTAAAGGAACCTATACAAACTTTAACCGTGTTGATAATTCAATTGCAAAAGACCTTAATGAGCGCATACGTTTATTTACGCCAGATCAAATTTTTAAAAATGATGTAGAATACACAGTTGATGAAAATTTAGATGGCGTTACCGATTACCGTTTTAGAGATCCTGATTTTTCTGTGGTGCAACTAAGAACAAATCTGGTAGTACGCTGGGAATACATTCCGGGTTCGGAATTGTTTTTTGTCTGGTCACAGGGAGCAGACGGCAATAATGACCCTTCAAATACGGTCTTTAATGCTTTAGACCAACAAATTGTAAACAAGCAATTAAACAATACATTTCTAATTAAAGCTACCTATCGCTTTTTATTATAAAGTGATTAAACCAAGCCTCTAACGAAGAACCATCTTAAATGCATTTTCGATTTCAGAGGTTTTAAGCTTTCTATTTTCTTTACTTAGCTCTTCAATAAATACCTTCTTTTTTTCAAATCGAAGAAATTTAAATCATTTTACCAATTCATTTTATAGGTTAAAAAACAACCGTACCAACTGTAGTTGGCTGAAAATTAGATAAACTTTAAAAGTACTGGTACAAAATAACTTTTTTACCTATTTTTAAAACCCCAACTTATTGAAATGAAAAATTCCCTAATTTTACTACTACTCCTCACATTTTCTCATGCATTAATCGCTCAGGTAGGTATAGGAACTGTAGATCCTGAAGCTAGATTAGATATAGTTTCTACAAACTCAGGAATACTTATCCCACGTGTTGCTTTAACTAGCATCAATGATGTTGCAACGATTATTAATCCTGCAGGTGGTGCACTTGCTGTAAGCACCTTGGTCTATAACAATGGCACCGGAGGTTTAACACCACAAGGGTATTATTATTGGCAAAATAACCAATGGAATCAAATAGCATCAACTAACCAAAAGCAGGTTCACTTCGGAAAAATACTTGTAAGTGCCTCTGGAGTAATAAATGTTGCGGGCGTAGGATTTTCTCCAAAATCTGTTGAATTTGTAGCAATTAATAGAATACAAGGATATAACGGCACTTATCGGGCAGACGGTAATAATACTAATGATATACGTATGGCTGGTGGGATGACCGTAGGTTATGCTCAAAATAATGGCACCAGTATAGATCAACAAGTAATATCAAATGGTTTTAACGGGTCTAGTATTAATAACATTGGCACATTTGCATCATCATCGCATTGTATTGCAGCCTTTTTTGTGAATAATAATGGAGAACCCATACACGATAACGGCACTAACAACAATGGATCTGATACGCAAGACGGTTTAGTAAGAGCTTCTCTACAGTCTTTCAACAGCGATGGTTTTACTCTGAATTTTGATCGTTTTTTAGTTGGTGATTCTACCAATAACCGCACAAACCAAATTGCAATCATTTACAAAGCTTACAGATAAATCATTCTACAATCACTAAAAACACAAAGGGCTTCCAAGATGGAAGCCCTTTGTGTTTTTATTAATGCGCCTCAAGCCAGTTTTGACCAACTCCCAGCTCAACATCTAGCGGAACATCCATTTTAAAGGCATTTTCCATTTCAGACTTAATCATTGTTTTTACCTGTTCTAATTCTGTTTTATACACATCAAAAACAAGTTCATCATGTACCTGAAGCAACATTTTTGTCTTTAGTTTTTCAGCTTTCAGCTTTTTATGAATATTAATCATCGCAATTTTGATGATATCTGCAGCACTACCTTGTATAGGTGCGTTTACCGCGTTGCGCTCTGCTGCACCACGCACAACAGCATTACTACTGTTGATGTCTTTTAAATAACGACGACGACCTAAAACTGTAGAAACATACCCGTTATCGCGTGCAAAATCTACCTGCTCACTCATGTAGTTACGCAGCTTCGGATAGGTTTTATAATAGGTATCAATAAGATCTTTACTCTCTCCTCTGCTTAAATCTGTTTGATTGCTCAGTCCGAATGCCGAAACTCCATAAATAATACCAAAATTCACAGTTTTCGCATTGCTGCGTTGCTCTCTGGTAACATCTTCTAACGCTACATTAAATACTTTTGCAGCCGTAGAAGCGTGAATATCTTCACCATTCTTAAACGCCTGCATCATGGTTTCTTCCTGACTTAAAGCCGCTATGATTCGTAATTCTATCTGCGAATAATCTGCTGCCAGCAAAACATAGTCTTCGCTACGCGGAACAAAAGCCTTACGTACCTGACGACCACGTTCTGTACGAATGGGAATGTTTTGTAAGTTAGGATTATTAGAGCTCAAACGCCCCGTTGCCGCTACAGTTTGCATATAGTCTGTATGTACACGGCCGGTGTTCTCATCTACTTGCGTAGGCAATGCATCTACGTATGTACTCTTTAATTTTGCCAGTCCTCGATAATCTAGTACGTTCTGAATGATCTCGTGATCTGAAGCTAAATAAGAAAGCACATCTTCTGCTGTAGAATACTGGCCGGTACGTGTTTTCTTCGGCTTATCTACCAGTTTGAGTTTATCAAATAGAATCTCTCCTAATTGCTTCGGCGAACCAATATTAAATTCTTCGCCGGCATCTTTGTAAATTTTTTCTTCTAATGAAAGAATGTCTGAATTAAGCTCTTCAGCAAGGCTGTTTAAAAAATCTTTATCAAGATTAATACCTTCAAGCTCCATATCTGCAAGAACCTGTACCAACGGAATTTCGATTTCGTCAAAAAGCTTCTGTGTATTAGCCTCGCCCATTTCTTTTTCAAAATGCTCCTTGAGCTGAAGCGTTATATCTGCATCTTCAACAGCGTATTCGGTTTGTTGGTCAACCGGGACATCTGCCATCGACTTTTGATTTTTTCCTTTTTTACCTATTAACTCCTCAATAGAAACCGGTGAGTAATTAAGGTACGTTTCTGCAAGAACATCCATATTGTGGCGCATATCTGGATTTATGAGATAATGCGCAATCATGGTATCAAAAAGTTTTCCTTTTACTTCAACTCCGTATTTTGCTAATACTTTGATATCGTATTTTAAGTTTTGACCTATTTTCTGAATGGTTTCTGCTTCAAAAAATGACTTTAACTCTTCTATTAATTGCTGAGCTTCTTCCTGTTCCTGTGGAAAAGGAATATAAAACCCCTTGCTTTTTTCCCAGCTAAATGCAATGCCCACTAAATTTGCTTTTAACGGGTCGAGAGATGTTGTTTCGGTATCAAAACATACGGACTCCTGCTTCATAAGATTTTTAAGGAATAGTTTTGTAGCCATTCCGGGAGCAACGCTTTGATAAAAATGCTCTGTATCTTTAATTGTTTTGCGTGTATTACGCTCTTCAATCTCATTGCCTTCAGAAGGACCGCCAAATAAATTGTATTGCCCCGCTCCTGCATTTGCTGCCTGCTCTGAAGAATTTACAAGCCTCTTGGCTGTTTCCGTACTACTTACTGCTGCACCCGTATCACTATCGGCTTCGCCTGAAAATATCTTAATAAACTGGTCTTTAAGTCTTCTAAATTCTAATTCATCAAAAATCTCCTGTACCTTATCTGCATCGGGTTGTGAAAGTTCGTATGATTCTGCGTGAAACTGCACGTCACAATCGGTCATAATCGTAGCAAGCTTTCGAGACAGGCGCCCTAATTCTGCACTCTCAATTACCTTCTCTTTCATCTTGCCTTTAAGTTTATCTGTATTAGCAAGAAGTCCTTCAAGACCACCATATTCTTTAATAAATTTCTTGGCAGTCTTATCACCTACACCCGGTAAACCGGGTATATTGTCTGACGCATCTCCCATCATTCCCAGATAATCAATCACCTGTTCTGGTCGCTCAACTTCAAAACGTTTTTGTACTTCAGGAATTCCCCATATCTCAATCCCATTCCCCATACGGGCAGGCTTGTACATAAATATATTTTCGGAAACCAATTGTGCATAATCCTTATCTGGTGTTACCATAAAAACCTGATAACCCTCTTGCTCTGCCTGTTTAGCCAGTGTACCTATTAAGTCATCTGCTTCTACACCTTCAATTTGCACAAAAGGTACGTGCATAGCTTTTAAAATCTCCTGTATGATAGGCACAGCAATACGTATAGCCTCTGGCGTTTCATCACGATTAGCCTTGTATTCTTCATACATTTCTACACGTTCAGAGCTTCCACCTTTATCAAAAGCAACTGCTAAATGATCTGGTTTTTCTCGTTTAATCACATCAAAGAGTGAATTTACAAAACCCATAACCGCAGAGGTATCCTGCCCTTTTGAGTTTACTCTAGGATTTTTTATAAGTGCGTAATAACCACGAAAAATTAGTGCGTAAGCATCTAAAAGAAATAAGCGTTTTTGAGTTGACATATTGGGAATCTGTTTTAATCTGGAATTGAAATATCAAAAATAGGAATTAGTCTTTTGATATGCGTTTTTATACCTAATCCATTTTTAAATTTGCAAAATATAATAGATCTTCATCAATTGAAGTGTACCTATTACTAAGCTATTTTAGGATTACAATAGGAACTTTAAACTTAAAACAGAATACTGAAAACGTCTCAAATAAGTTCTGTTGAAGAATAGATTATTCGATTTATATAATGATCTTCAATCCCAACCTCAGCTTAGGTTTAGGACTACATTCAAACTTAAAATTAACTATGAGCATTCCGAAGGATTATAAAGAATTTGAGATCACGCTAACTTTTGACAATCCTCCTCCAGACTGGCCGGAAACCTTACAATCTTTGTGGTATAAAGCCAATGATAATTGGGAAGCTTCGCACACAATAGCTCAAGATATTAAGCATTCTATGGGTAGTCTTATTCACGCACACCTACACCGTGATGAAGGCGATATTTTTAATGCCAAATACTGGTATAGTAAGGCTGGGAGAGCTTTTCCAAACACCACTCTAAAAGAAGAATTAAAGTTAATTGTAATCGAAATTATTATCTGTCGCTGATTTAAAACATAAAAAAGCCTGTTAGCAAAAACTAACAGGCTTTTCATACATATTCCAATATTCTTAAAGCTCTAGTGCTTTTAATACATTGTTATTCATCAATAACTCTTCAGGATTTTCTAATGCTTCTTTAACAGCTACCAGAAACCCTACAGATTCTTTACCATCAATTATACGATGATCGTAAGAAAGTGCTACATACATAATAGGCGCAATTGCAATTCCTCCATCACGTACGATAGGTCGTTCTACAATATTGTGCATTCCTAGGATTGCAGATTGCGGAGGATTGATGATAGGTGTAGAAAGCATACTACCAAAAACACCCCCATTTGTAATTGTAAATGTACCACCGGTCATCTCATCTACTGTAATCTGACCATCACGTGCTCTAAGAGCAAGACGCTTCACTTCAGACTCAACACCCCTAAAACTTAAATTTTCAGCATTTCTAATTACAGGAACCATAAGACCTTTTGGACCAGATACTGCAATAGAAATATCTTTAAAATCATAAGTAATCATTTCCTTACCATCTATCATAGAGTTTACAGCAGGGTACATTTCTAATGCACGTACACAAGCTAATGTGAAGAAAGACATAAAGCCTAACCCAACACTATGTTTTGATTTAAAGTCTTCTTTATACTTATCACGTAAAGCAAATATAGCAGACATATCTACCTCGTTAAACGTAGTAAGCATTGCCGTTTCATTTTTTACGCTTACTAAGCGCTCTGCTACTTTGCGACGTAACATAGACATTTTTGAACGACTTTCTCCGCGACTTCCGTTACCCGGAGTTCCCATTGAAGGCTTAGCATTAACAGCATCATCTTTAGTAATACGACCGTCGCGACCACTACCCTGAACATCTTTAGCATCTATACCTTTCTCATCTAAAGTTTTCTTAGCTGCAGGAGACGGTGTTCCTGTTGCATAAGACTTTTTATCCTGAGATTGGCTAGGAGTACTTGACTTTGAAGGTGTTTCTGTTTTTGCTTCTGCCTTCTCGTTTGTATCTGCCGTATTCTTATCTTTTTTATCTAATTCTTTTTCAGAATCTCCACCACTACCTTCATCACCTGAAGCTTTGTTAGAATCTGAGCCCCCTGGTTTTGGAGCATCGGTATCAATAAGGCAAACGACCTGCCCTACTGCTACAGCATCACCTTCTTCAGCCTTTAATGTTATAATACCGCTTGCTTCTGCCGGAAGTTCTAAGGTAGCTTTATCGCTATCTACTTCGGCTATCGCCTGGTCTTTTTCTACATAGTCGCCATCCTCAACAAGCCACTGTGCTATTTCAACTTCTGTAATCGATTCTCCCGGAGAAGGGACTTTCATTTCTAAAGCCATATTTCTATTTTATTAACTTTTTTCTTTTGTAATGTTTCTATTTCAGTAGAACCAAAAACAAATTTTTTATTGGTTATTTGAATCTTTATCAAAAACATCATCAATCACTTTCTGATGTCTTCTTTTAAAACGAACAGAACTTCCTGCAGCAGGAGCACCGTAGAATTTACGACTGCAAATTCTGAATTTTTGCGCTTCGGGAAGATGCATTAACAAGTGCCCGTAAGCTCCCATATTACGCGGCTCTTCCTGAGCCCAAACTACATCATCTGCATTTTTATACTTTTCTATAGCTGCGCGAATCTCATTCTTAGGAAGTGGGAATAATTGCTCTACACGTACTAGGGCAACATCATCTCTTTTTAATTCTTCACGCTTGTCAAGAAGATCATAATAAAATTTACCGGTAACAAAAACTAATGTTTTTACAGCATCTGGCTTTACTGAATCATCATCAATTGTCATTTTAAAACTTCCGTTAGCTAATTCTTCTTTTGTAGAAACAACTTTAGGATGTCTTAATAAACTTTTAGGTGTGAAAACAATAAGCGGTTTTCTGAAATTGGTTTTTAACTGGCGACGTAATAAGTGGTAAAAGTTTGCCGGTGTGGTACAGTCTGCAACATACATATTGTCTACAGCACATAACTGTAAGTAACGCTCCATACGTGCAGAAGAGTGTTCTGCACCCTGGCCTTCATAACCGTGTGGCAATAACATTACCAGACCGTTTTGTAATTTCCACTTATCTTCTGCGGCAGATATATATTGATCTAACATAATCTGAGCTCCGTTGCTAAAATCACCAAACTGTGCTTCCCATATAGGAAGTGTTTTGGGGCTCGCCATTGCATAACCGTAATCAAAACCTACAACACCATATTCAGATAATAAAGAGTTAAAAATATACATATGACCCTGATCGCCTTTTAGGTTATTCAAGAGCACGATTTCTTCTTCACTATCTTCTACTTTAGTAACCGCGTGTCTGTGCGAAAATGTACCTCGCTCCACATCCTGACCTGTCATACGTACATCAAATCCTTCTTTGAGTAAAGAACCGTATGCAAGTAACTCTGCAAGACCCCAATCTATCTTATTATCATCAAAGTACATCGTACGACGCCCTTCAATAATCTTAAGAATTTTACGCATAAACTTTTTATCTTCAGGAAGCCTGGTAATTACATCTGCAATTTCATCAAGTGCCTCGAGATCATAAGTAGTATCTATAGGATTCATCATTTCTACCTCAGTAGCCTGCTCAAACCCTTCCCACTCATCCTGCATAATTGCAGTAATACGTGTGGTATCTTCTTCCCTAGATTTCTCTAGTTTTTCTTCTAATTTCTCCTTGTATTCTTCTTCAAGAAGTTTAACATAATTTTCATCAATAACACCTTCTGCTCTTAACTTTTCTGCGTAGATATCTCGAGCGTTATCGTGTTTTGCTATTGCTTTATACAATTTAGGCTGGGTAAAACGTGGCTCATCACCTTCGTTATGACCGTATTTTCTGTACCCTAAAAGATCTATAAATACATCACGACCAAACTCCATTCTAAAATCTAATGCAAATAATGAAGCGTGAACTACAGCCTCTGCATCATCTGCATTAACGTGCAGTACCGGCGAAAGTGTGGTTTTTGCAACATCTGTACAATAAGTAGAAGAACGTGCATCAAGATAATTTGTAGTAAAACCAATCTGGTTATTTATGACAATATGTATGGTACCCTTTGTGGTATAGCCATCTAACTGAGCCATTTGTATTATTTCATAAACAATACCCTGACCTGCAATTGCAGCATCCCCATGAACCACGATAGGCAATACCTGGTTAGGTTGGTCAAAATGATGCAAGTCTTGTTTTGCTCTGGCGATACCTTCTACAACAGCACCTACAGTCTCTAAGTGAGAGGGATTGGGTGCTATATTTATATTTATTTCTTTACCGCTATCTGTTTTGCGGCTAGACGTCCAACCTAAATGGTATTTTACATCACCATCAAAAACTTCCTGATCATAATCTTTACCGTCAAATTCGCTAAAGATGTCTTTTGCATTTTTACCAAAGATATTAGTAAGGGTATTTAAACGACCTCTGTGTGCCATACCCATTACAAATTCTTTTACACCGCGATCTGCTGCTGCTTCGATAATAGCATCAACTGCCGGGATAAAGCTTTCACCTCCTTCGAGAGAGAATCGCTTTTGACCCACGTATTTTGTATGAAGAAAAGTCTCAAAAGAAACAGCCTCATTGAGTTTCTTTAAAATCTTCTTCTTAACATCTGCTGAAAATTTTGGGTGATTGTCGTTGATATTCAGCTTATCCTGAATCCACTGTATTTCTTCAGGTTTGCGAATGAACATATATTCAACACCTATAGACTCACAGTATATTTTTTCAAGATGACTTACGATCTCGCGTAATGTCGTACTACCTATACCTAGAATCTCACCTGCCGAAAACGTGATATCTAAATCGTTTTCACTAAGACCAAAGTTTTTTAACTCTAGCGTGGGTATATACTGGCGGCGTTCACGTACAGGATTTGTTTTTGTAAACAAATGTCCACGTGTGCGATACCCGTCTATTAACTTTACTACCTGAAATTCTTTTTGAAGATTATCAGGAACAGAAGTTACTGTAGCTGTTGATTTTACCTCAGATATGGGGCTGTCTGGCTGTACACCACTTTCTTCCATACCGAAATCGAAACCTTGAAAAAATGCTCTCCAACTAGGCTCCACACTATCAGGATGCTGTAGGTATTTATCGTAAAGTTCTGCGAAATATGCAGTGTTTGCTGCATTGAGAAATGAAAATCTATCCATTTTATAATTTAAATCTGTCGATTTTTTAAGCAATAATTTGTCAAAAGTACAATTTTTCGATGGCACAAGACCTTTGGTTTACTAATTTTATGCTTATCATTAACATTTTAAATGAGGTGTTTATGAAGTTGTCAAATCACCAATTAATCACTTAAATCTAAGTTTATGAATTCACTACTAAAAGTTTGTGGTTTTGTGATGTTATTTTTAGCAACAAACATCTCATTACAAGCACAATCACAAGGCTCTGATTTTTGGGAAAAGGTAGATGTAGGCGGCGGTTTTGGTTTAAATTTTGGAAGAGAATACTTTGCAGCAAGCATCGCTCCAAGTGCCATCTATAATTTCAATCCGTATTTTGCGATGGGTCCCGGTTTGAGTTACTCATATGTAAAAGATAGGTCATTAAAATCTTCAATTGTAGGAGGTAGTATAATTGCCTTAGCAAACCCACTACCCATCATACAGCTGTCTGCAGAATTTGAAGAACTCTACGTTTCTCAAAGGGCAAATTTAGATGGAGGAACATTTAGTGATGACTTCTGGAACGCTGCCCTATTTTTAGGGTTGGGATATCGTAATGGCCCCGTTACAATTGGCGCGCGATATAATGTTCTTTACAGTGATCGTGATGCGGTTTACTCAAGCGCGATTCAACCTTTTATTCGTGTTTATTTTTAAAAGAAACTTTAACAAATTCACGTTCAAGAATTAATTGTGTTACTGCTGTTGCAAGTTCATGAACCTCTTGAACAGGCAAATCTTTTATTTTAGATTCAGAAACATCTATGGCATATAGCAAATTTAGATACGCCTCAAAGTCAGAAACGATAAGTTCATAAATTGTAGCAGTAAGGTTTCTAACGAGGGCTTCAGGTTTTAATTCCAGGCCAAAAGAGGCTTCTATCCCAACTCGCCTAAAATCTTTATTTAATTGATTTACTAATGCAACATAAAGTTGATTTGTAATTGATAATTTTAAGATTTCCTGAGTCGTTTTCATAGAAAGTTATTAAACTTTTCTTCGCATTAAAGCTTGAGCAAACTCTCTTAGGAGTTGCTTGTTTTCTTCTTTAACATCGAGATCATTCAGCACTTTAAGAGCCTTATTAGTATATACTTCAATTTCTTTTTTAATCGCTTCGGCTGCGCCGGAATCTAAAAAGAGCTGCTTAACGGTTTCTATTTTACCATTAGGATCTTGCGGACTAATACTGTACAAATGACTTAACTGTATACTGTGTGCCGGGTCGAGACGTTTTAAAGCAGTTAAGTACAGGAAGGTTTTTTTATTTTCTATGATATCACCACCTACCTGCTTTCCAAAGGTTTCAGGGTCACCAAAAGCATCTAAATAATCATCCTGAAGTTGAAAAGCGATACCTAAATCTCTACCGAATTCATAAATGAGGTCACAATTAGTTTTAGAAGCCGCCGCCACAATCGCTCCCATTTTTAAAGCCGCACCTACTAAAACAGCAGTTTTATATTCGATCATTTTTAGATACTCAGGTAACGTAACATCGTCGCGAGTTTCAAAATCAACATCGTATTGCTGCCCCTCACAAACCTCTATAGCGGTTTTACTAAAAAGTTTTGCCAGATTTCTAAAAGTATCTCCTTCATAATTTTCAAAAAGCTGATAGGCATTTATGAGCATGGCGTCCCCAGAGAGAATACCGGTATTTATATCCCATTTTTCGTGAACGGTCTCTTTACCCCTGCGTAGTGGAGCATCGTCCATAATATCATCGTGAACTAAAGAGAAGTTGTGAAATACTTCAACTGCCAGTGCAGCATCGAGCGCCTTTTTATAATCTGACTCAAAAATATCTGTAGCCATTAACGTTAACACGGGACGTAAACGCTTACCGCCCAATTGTAAAATGTAAAGAATGGGATCATAAAGGTTTTTAGGCTCTCTACTTTTAATTCGCTCATTTAAATAGTCAACAAATACATCTGTGTATTGATCAATACGCAACATAGTTCAAATTTTTGGCTAAAATAACACTCTAAATTCTAACTCTACTCTCAAACTCAAATAAGCTCAACTATATTCATAATGTTATTATTACGTTAAGTCACTAATAAACTTCGGAAACTTAATTCGTTTTTAAAGTTTCCGAAGTATCTTTGCGCCGCAATATGAAACAACAAATTTTAGATACCGCCACACAACTCTTTATAAAGCAGGGCTTTAAGAGTGTTACTATGGATGATATAGCCACGCATATGGGCATTTCAAAAAAGACCATTTATGCCAGTTATTCACACAAAACAGAATTAGTTTATGCAGTAAGTCATCAAATGATGACCACTGTACAGACCGCAGTAACTAAACTTATAAGCAAACATAAAAACCCTATAGAAGAGCTTTATGAGATTAAAAAGTATGTAATACAACATTTACAAGGTGAGAAATCCTCATCTATTCAACAACTATTGAAATATTACCCTAAAATTTTTAATGAGCTCCAACTTCAGCAATTTGATTTTATGAAAGGCTGTATGGAAGAGAACATAACTAAAGGTATAAATATGGGTTTATTTCGTAATAATCTAGATGTCGAGTTTGTTTCCAGAATGTATCATATAGGAATGACTAACATCAAAGACGACAGTATTTTTCCGCAAGAAAAATTCCCCCACGCTACTTTGTATGAAATGTATCTTGAATACCATTTACGTGGGATTGTCACTCCCGAAGGCCGGAAAATTCTCAATCAAATAATTCACTCAAATCAAGACTAATGCGAAAATCCCTAATTCTCTTAGCGTGTGTATTTGGCTTCCTAAATTATAGCCAGGCACAAGACAGTACAGAGGTACAATCGTATGCGCTAAGCTTACAAGACGCCATTATTTATGGCTTAAACAACAGTTATAGTGCAAAAAATGCACAGACAGATGTTGAGATTGCCCTTAAACAAAAATGGGAAATCATAGCACAAGGACTACCACAGATAACAGGTGAAATAACCTATCAAAACCAGTTGATACAACCTACGTCATTCATTCCCGCTCAATTTTTTGACCCGAATGCTGCCGCAGGAACCTTTATCCCCGTTCAGTTTAGCCCAAAACAAAATGCGGCCGCTACTGCAACCTGGAATCAACTAATTTTTGACGGTTCCTATATTGTAGGTGTTCAGTCTTCAAAAACCTTGCTTCAGATTTCTGAAAATGCAAAGGTTAAAACAGACTTAGAGGTAAAACAAGCTGTTATAGAGGCTTATGGTAATGTTTTACTTGCTGAAGAAAGTGTTATAATACTTCAGAAAAACCTAAAAACCTTAGATAAAAATTTATCTGACACCCGGAAGATTTTTGAAAATGGCCTTACGGAAGAGGAAGATGTAGAGCAATTACAAATCACCTATTTAGGTCTTGAAACTCAATTAAACAATACCATACGTCAACTTGCTATCGCTTATGATATGCTTAAGCTGACGTTAGGCATCACAATAGACAGCAAACTACAGGTTACAGACAGTCTTGAAGATTTAGCTATGCAATACTATGATCTAAACCTACTTACCCAGTCTATAGACCCAGAAAATAATATTGATTACCGCATTGCGGCAGATCAAACAAATCTTGCACAGACTGAAGTTAAACTTGAAAAAAGTAAAGCTTTACCTAGACTGAGTGCCTATGTAAATTATGGTGCTTCAGGTGCGAGCAATGATTTTAGTTTTCTTAGCGATGAGCAGCGTTATTTTGAACAGTCTATTGTAGGCGTATCGCTTACAGTACCTATTTTTAGTAGCGGAATGCGTGCAGCAAAAACCGCTCAAAAAGAACTGGCCTACAAAAAAAGTCTTGAAGATCTTGAGCAGACTCGCAATCAAGTAAAATTACAAATGGCTACTGCACGTAATGATTATCAATTTGCCCTAGATAATTTTAGCACTCAAGAGAAAAATCTGGCATTGGCAGAGCGTATTGAAAATAAAAATTCGATTAAATTCTTTGAAGGTATCGCCAGCAGCTTTGAACTTAGTGAAGCACAAACCCAACTCTACCAGGCACAACAAGATTACTTACAAGCTATGTATGAAGTTATTGCAAATAAAGCTGCATTAGAAAAAACATTAGACACCAGCGTTTATCAACCTCAACAAAACTAACCTTAGAAATTCTTTTTTTATGAAAAATATAGTATCCCTACTCGTAATTACCACACTATTAATTTCTTGTGGCGAAAAACAAGTTGATGTAGATAAACTTATTGCTTCAGGAGATATTGAAGCTATTAAGGAAGCGCAGACTCAATTAAAAGATGAGAGTACAGAGCTCCAATTAAAGCTTAAAAAATTAAATACGGTTATTGAAAATGCGGAAAAGAAAAATAACGGTCCGTTAGTTTCTACTCAGAAAGTAACAGATACTTTATTTAATCATTTTCTAGAAATACAGGGGAATGTTGAAACCAAACAAAATGTAATGATTAGCGCAGAATACAGCGGGGTTTTATCTCGGGTATTTGTTAAAGAAGGCGACAAGGTCACTAAAGGTCAGGTTTTAGCACGTATAGACGATGGCGGTTTAGGATCTCAGTTGGCTCAGTTAGAAACTCAAGCCCAACTTAACAAAACCACTTTTGAACGTCAAAAGCGCTTATGGGATCAGAATATAGGTTCTGAAATTCAATATTTACAGGCAAAAGCAACTTACGAGGCTTCTCAAAGCCAGGTAAATCAATTAAAGAGTCAATTAGGAAAAACTACTATAAATGCACCCTTTTCAGGAACAATAGACCAGGTAATGACTGAGCAAGGTTCTGCAGTAATGCCAGGCACTCAATTATACCGAATTGTAAATCTAAGCGATATGTATATCACTGCTGAAGTACCTGAAAGTTACTTAGGGACTGTAAACATTGGTAAAACTGTAGAAGTAGATTTCCCGGTACTCAATAAGAATATCGAATCTAAAATACGCCAGACCAGTAATTTTATCAATCCTGCTAACCGCTCCTTTACTATTGAAGTAGCAGTACCTAATGAAGAGAAAAGTATAAAACCAAACCTTACTGCAAAACTTAAGATTAATGATTACACCAGTGAAAATGCTATTTTAATTCCGCTTAGTGTAATTTCTGAAAACGCGGAAGGCGAGCAATATGTATACGTAGCAACTTCAGGAACTGAAAACAATAGAATTGCAAAACGAGTTATCGTCAAAACCGGAAAAGCACAGGGAGATAAAATAGAAATTCTAACAGGATTGAATGCAGGTGATGAAATCATCGTTCAGGGCGCTCGCAGCGTACAGGATAATCAGGAGATTAGAATCCTAAATAATTAAGGAGATGAGCGAAAAGAAAATAAGTAAGAAAAAAAATCAGGTAGATAAAGAATTTGGCATGTCAAGCTGGGCGATAGACAACCCCACCGTGATCTATGTCATAATGGCTTTACTTCTGGTAATGGGTGGTATCGCATATTATGTTATGCCACGGGAGGCATTTCCTGAAATTAATGAAACTAAAATTTACATATCTGCTCCTTACCCGGGGAATACTGCTGAAGATGTAGAAAAATTAATTACAGACCCTCTTGAAGACCGTTTAAAAAATGTTTCGGGAGTAACAGAGATTACCTCTACCTCTCAAGAAAATTATGCCCTCATCACCATAGAATTTGAAGATGATATTTCGGTAGAAAGCGCTAAGCAAGAAGTTAAAGACGAGGTAGATTCTGAAAAGGCAAATGAAGACTGGCCGGTTTCAAACGGTGTTAAAGTTGAACCTAATGTATTTGACTTAAGCTTATCTGAAGAACAGCCTATTCTTAATGTGAATATTCAGGGGAATTATCAGGTAGAGCAACTTAAAAAGTTTGGAGAATACCTTCAGGATGAAATAGAAGACCTTCCGGAAATTAAAGAAGTTTCTATACGTGGTGCTCAGGATAAAGAAGTTGAAGTTGCTGTAGATGTGACTAAAATGAATGCTGCGCAGGTAAGTTTTGACGATATCCTAAACACCATTCGCAATGGCAACATGACTATGGCTGCCGGTAACTTAATTAACAGCGGACAACGCCGAACCATTAGAATACTTGGCGAAATACAAAAACCTTCAGAGCTTGAGAATTTTATTGTTAAGTCTCAAAACGGAGCTGTTTACTTACGGGATATAGCAAGTATCACTTTTAAAGAAGAAGACAAAACTACGTATGCCCGCGAATGGGGAGAAAATGTAGTGATGCTCGACGTTAAAAAACGATCTGGTAAAAACATGGTTGAGGCGGTTGAGAAAATCAACACCATTTTAGCAGAAGCACAGGCAAATGAATTTCCTCCAGACGTAAAAATAACTACTGCAAACGATCAATCAGAAAAGACAATTAACCAGGTAAATGATCTGGTTAATAACATCATATTTGGTATTATTCTGGTTGTAGGCGTACTTACGTTTTTCCTTGGGTTTAGAAATGCACTTTTTGTAGGTTTTGCAATCCCAATGTCTATGTTCATGTCATTTATGATCCTGAATGCTTTAGGATATACGATGAATACGATGATCCTTTTTGCCCTTATTATGGGTCTGGGGATGCTCGTTGACAACGGTATTGTAGTGGTAGAAAATGTCTATCGCTTGATGGATGAAGAAGGAATGTCCCGTATTGAAGCCGCAAAAAAAGGTATTGGTGAGATTGCATTTCCTATTATTATATCTACACTTACGACTGTGGCTGCCTTTGTTCCGTTAGGGACCTGGCCAGGCGTAATGGGGCAGTTTATGATTTACTTCCCTATCACACTTTCTGTAGTATTGGGCTCTTCATTATTTGTGGCCATATTCATCAACTCGATGTTGGTTAGTAAGTTTATGGATGTTGACCAGAAAATTCTAACCAGAAAACAGCTAATTAGACTTACACTGGTTTTAGTGCCAATAGGTATTTTAATTCTAATTTTCGGCGGTGCTATACGCGGTATAGGTTCTGTAATGATTGTAACTGCAATTATCTTCTGGCTGTATAAATACAGCATAAAAGGAGCTGCAGAATATTTTCAGAATCACAGCTTGGTTTGGTTAGAAAACAAATACAAATCATTTTTAACCTGGGCCTTAAAAGGAAGAAAACCTTCTGTTCTGGTAATTTCTACTTTCCTACTACTAATTCTTGTATTTATAGGATTTGGAGCTTCGGTAGGATCACAACGTACGAGTATCGAATTTTTCCCAGACAATAAACCCAACCAAATAATTGTCTATATAGAATATCCTGAAGGAACAGATATCTCTAAGACAAATACCATCGCAAAAGATATTGAAAAGCGCGTGTATGCTATTCTTAATGATGAGCGCTACCTTAACGGAGATTTCAATTTTCTGGTAGAAAGTGCTGTTTCACAAGTGGGTGAAGGCGCCGGAAATCCACAGACAGATGGTGGTAGTGCAGCAGAAATGCCACACCGTGCTAAGATTACAGCGACTATGCGGGAGTACAAATTCCGTAATGGTGCAGATTCTGAAGAATTACGTACCCGTGTTCAGTCTGAATTGACAGATGCTTACCCGGGTGTAGCCATTTCGGTTGAAAAAGATGCTTCAGGTCCTGCGGCGGGATATCCTATAAATATCGAACTTGAAGGCACAGATTACAATGAGTTAATCGCTACCGCTGAAAATATGCGCAGCTTTATCAACTCTAGAAACATACCCGGAATTGAAGAATTAAAGATTGATGTTAACCGTGCTAAACCGGCAATGCAAGTTATTGTAGATCGTGAGAAAGCAGGTGCTCTGGGTGTTGCCAGCGGTCAGGTAGGTAACCAGCTTCGTAGAGCTCTTTTTGGTGAGAAAGCGGGTATTTATAAGGAAGACGGAGAAGATTATGATATTAATGTACGTTTTGAAGAAGACGATCGTTACAATACTTCGGCATTATTTGATCAAAATATAACTTTTAGAGATGCTGCGACAGGGGTAATTAAAGAAATTCCGGTTTCTGCGGTTGCTACAAAGAAAAACACCTCGTCTTTTAGTGCTATTAAACACAGAGATACTAAACGTGTTGTAACTGTTTATTCGGGCTTAGCCCCTGGTTTTGTTGATGCAACTGCCGTGGTTACTAAAATACAGGCAGAAATGCAGTCTTTTACAGCCTTACCAGACAGTATTCATATTGATTATACCGGTCAGATTGAAGAACAAAATAAGCAAATGCAGTTTTTAATGGGAGCGTTTTTTGGCGGTCTTGCATTAATATTCTTTATTCTTATTTTTCAGTTCTCTTCTATTTCTAAGCCTACTATAATTATGATAGCAATTTTCTTGAGCTTCATAGGTGTTTTTGGAGGTATTCTAATTACGGGAGCTTCTTTCGTTATTATGATGACGATGATGGGTATAATCTCGTTAGCCGGGATTGTAGTAAACAATGGTGTTGTACTATTAGATTATACACAACTTCTAGTAGATCGTAGAATTGTACAGCTTGACCTTGATGACGACGCGTTACTTCCTAAAAGTGAAGTTATAGATATAGTTGTAGAAAGTGGTCGTGCCCGT